>JBDSQT010000064.1:0-2680 GCA_039929665.1 Paraperlucidibaca sp. | reverse complement strand
GCGGTCGGTTTGCTCGATCTCGATAGGCTGATCGCTGTTGATAAACTTCTGCGCCAGCGCCGGCAGCTTGACGCTAGGCTTGCCAACAACATGTGCTGTCAGCGAAAAATGACGGCCGTCATCTTCGCTCGATAACACTTCAAACTGCTCATAGCCCATGCGCGCCAAGCGCAGATTGGCGTAATCGGCACTGGTGATCATCGCCAGCACACGGGCCAGAGGAGCTGGCCAGGTCATCGAGGTTTCAAACTTCATCGTAAGCTCTCACTTAACCATGCATTTATTGGAATGGGTGACGCAAGACGATAGTTTCATCGCGATCAGGGCCTGTCGAGATAATATCGATGGGGCAACCCACCAGCTCTTCAATGCGGCGAATATAGGCGCGCGCATTCTCAGGCAGATCTTCAAGCTTTTGCACACCAACAGTCGGCTCGGTCCAACCCGGCAGCTCTTCGTAGATCGGTGTCACGCCAGAGAGTGCCACGGCGTCGCTCATTAAAGCCTCTATCGAGCCAGATTCGCGGGCCTCATAGCCTATGCAGACTTTCACCACCGGCAAACCATCGAGCACATCGAGCTTAGTCAAGCACAGACCAGAGATGGAGTTGAGCTCAACAGCACGGCGCAGCACAACGGCATCGAACCAGCCACAACGACGCGCACGCCCGGTGGTGGAGCCAAACTCATGGCCAACTTTCGCCAAACGTGCGCCGGTTTCATCAAACAACTCGGTCGGGAATGGGCCAGCGCCAACACGCGTGGTGTAGGCCTTGGTGATGCCCAGAACATAGTCCAAATACAGCGGACCGAAGCCTGAGCCAGTCGAAGTGCTACCCGCCGTGGTATTCGACGAGGTCACAAAGGGGTAAGTGCCGTGGTCGATATCGAGTAACGAGCCTTGCGCGCCCTCAAACATGATTTGCGCGCCCTCGCGACGCAGATCATGCAAAATGCTCGGCACATCGGCGACTAAATCACGCAGCTGATCGCCCCACTCCAGCGCCATATCCAAGGTTTTTTGGAAGTCAACGGGCGGCACTTTGTAATAATTGGTGAGCTGGAAATTATGATAATCGATGATTTCACCGAGCTTGCCCGCCAGTGTTTCACTGCGATACAAATCACCTAAGCGCAAGCCACGGCGCGCCACTTTATCTTCATACGCTGGACCAATACCGCGACCGGTAGTGCCGATGGCTGACGCGCCACGGGCAGCTTCACGCGCCTGATCGAGCGCCACGTGGTAAGGCAAAATTAACGGGCAAGCAGCCGACACCTTCAGGCGCTCGCGCACGGGCACGCCTTTGGCTTCGAGATAGGCCATTTCTTTCAACAGCGCATCCGGCGCCAGCACTACGCCGTTACCAATCAAGCACTGCACGCCGGCGCGCAGAATGCCCGAGGGAATCAGGTGAAGCACGGTTTTCTCACCGTCGACGACCAGGGTATGGCCGGCATTATGGCCACCCTGAAAGCGCACCACGGCACGCGCATTATCGGTCAGCAAATCGACGATTTTGCCTTTGCCTTCATCACCCCATTGGGTACCCAACACCACCACATGATTGCCCATGTTCTAAATTCTCTTAATCAATTAGGACGCAACTGCGCGTACTTGCCAGCACGCATCAGCAAAATAAAACTCACGATCACAGCCCGCCTCCGTGGCGCTTAGCAACGCGCCAGGCAGCTGCTGCACGACACGCTGGCCATGCGCACGCGCTTGCGAAATAGCCTCCCGCAATGCCGGCTCATCACCCGCAGGGGCGAGAATGCCTTGTGCTACGGCAGCAGGGGCCGTGAAGGCCAACAACTGCTTTAAATCTGCACTAAAACCGGTGGCAGGGCGCGCACGACCAAAGGCCTCGCCGACATGATCATAACGACCACCCTTTGCCACTTCACGAGCATGGCCTGGCGCATACACGCTAAACACCAAGCCGGTGTGATAGTGATAGCCACGCACATCCCCGAGATCGAGCGTAAGCACGACACTCGGGTGCGATTGCTGGACGGCGGCAATGACGGCTTGCACATCGGCTAAGGCCTGCGCCACAGCAGCCGGCGCATTGGCCCATAGGGCTTTTGCTTCAGCGAGCACAGAGACATCGCCTGCCAAGCTTGGCAGCGGCAATAACATAGCCTGATGATCACCAGCGACGCGCGCTGGGATAGCCTCACGCCATTCGGGCAATGACTTGCGCGTAAGCATGTCGCGCAGACTGGCCTCAGTGCCGCAATCCAGTTCAGCCGCAGCCGCCAAGGCACGAAACACGCCGACATGGCCTAGATCGAGATGCAACTCGCGCGCACCAGCAATAGCCAGCGCGTCGAGCAATAAACGGATAATTTCAATGTCACTTTCAACGCCCGCATGGCCATACAGCTCAGCGCCAATTTGCACTGGGCAACGTGACGCGGCAATGCCCATCGGACGCGTGTGCAGCACCGTACCAGCGTAGCAATAGCGCGCAGGGCCTTGGCTCGGCAGGCAATGTGCGTCGAGGCGAGCGACTTGCGGCGTGGTATCGGCGCGTACGCCCATTAAGCGGCCGCTGAGCTGATCGGTAATCTTAAAGGTCAGGTCGGCGAGATCACGGCCTGATCCCGACAGCAGCGATTCGAGATATTCCATAAGCGGCGGCAACACCAAGGCATAGCCCCAGCGTGCAAAATG
>JBDSQT010000063.1:0-2798 GCA_039929665.1 Paraperlucidibaca sp. | reverse complement strand
GCATCACCATGCCGGGGCCGCCACCAAAGGGGCGCTCATCGACACGACGGTAGTTGTCTTCAGTAAAGTCACGCGGGTTCCAAAACGCCAGCGTCAACTTACCATTGGCCACTGCCCGCGCCGTCACACCGCACTCGCTAATGGCCCGAAACATCTCCGGAAATAACGACACCACGCCTACCCACATGGCGATCTCCCATGCTGGTCATAAACGCTTAAAACGTTGGATCCCAATCGACGCGAACGCGGCGCTGATTACGATCTACAAAGCGCACGACTCGACCTGGCAACCACGGCACCAAACGCTCCTGCGCATCGATGCTGCCTTCGCAAGCGCGCACTACGATGACATCGTTAGCGCCAGTTTCCATCATCGCGTGGATGCGACCGAGCACTTCATCTTGCTCAGTGACCACCAACATGTCGATGAGCTCAGACCAGTAATACTCGTCTTCTTCAAGCACCGGCAGGGCACTTTTCGGCACCCAAATGGTCGCGCCGATTAAGCCATCGGCAACGGTGCGGTCGGTGCAGTTATCGAGTTGCGCGACCAAGCCTTTAGCTTGTGGTCGATGCGCAGTGACCTCGACTGAACTCAACACGCCACCACGGTCCATATACCATGGGCCGTAGTTAAAAATATTGGCAATGGGATGCGTGCGGGACATAACCCACACCCATCCCTTGATGCCATAAGCAGTGTGTACGTGGCCGACCTGAATCAGGGACTCACGATCAGGCACGATACTCATACCTTAAGCGCTCTTCTGCGCTTCCTTGACCAAATGCGCAACGCGGTCAGATGCCTGAGCGCCGTTGCTGATCCAGTAAGCTACACGTTCCAAGTCGATGCGCACGCGCTCGGCTTGACCACGGGCTACCGGGTTGAAGAAACCCAGACGCTCGAGATAGCGGCCATCACGCGCATTGCGGCTGTCGGCAACAACGATGGTGTAGAAAGGACGTTTTTTAGCGCCACCGCGGGCTAGACGAATAGTAACCATTGCTTAATTCCTGTACTGGGTTTCCGTGGTAAGTCGTTCTGCTCATGGCGCCACGAAAATCGACCATGCACAGCTGGGCGCGGATTCTACGAGAAAACGCGGCTTTTGACCAGCCCATAGCGTTTAAGAATCTGCTAGTCTGCGCGCCATCGTTTGAGGTGCTCATTATATGCGCTACGAAGCCCCGCAGCAGTCGGTCTGGCGCGGCCTTGCCCTGCTCACGCTATCAGCGTTTTTATTTGCCACCATGGGCGTGTTTATTCGCCAGGCATCGCATACCGTTAATAACGAAACTATCGTGTTTTTCCGCAACTTAACCGGCGCACTGATGCTACTGCCCTTGGTTGCTGTGCACGGCACGGCGCTGCTAAAAACACAGGTGTTTTATAAGCATTTGTGGCGCGGCGTGGTCGGCTTGGCCGCCATGTATGGCTTTTTCTACGCCATCGCCAAGTTGCCGCTCGCCAGCGCCATGGTCTTTACCTATTCCTCTCCGGTATTTATTCCACTCATCGCATGGCTGTTTTTGAAAGAAAAAATCACCACGCGCATGATGATCGCAGCGCTACTGGGCTTTGGCGGAGTACTGCTGATTTGCCGCCCCGACACGGCCGGCATGGGCTTTATTTCACTGGTCGGCATCAGCGCCAGCCTGCTCGCCGCCATGGCCTTTGTCACCGTGCGCTCACTTTCCAGCACTGAGCCGATCACGCGCATCGTGCTGTATTTCAGCCTAATCGCGGTGACGATTTCCGCCGTACCAATGCTCTGGGCATGGCGACCGCTGAATCTTCACGAATATGCCTGGGTCGTTGGCGCTGGCATCTTAGCGACCTTCAGCCAACTGGCCATGTCGCGGGCCTATAGCTTGGCGCCCGCCGGACGCATCGGCCCAGCCGCCTATTTAGCCATCGTCTTTGCCGGCCTGTGGGCTTGGCTTTTATGGGATGAGCTACCCGAGACCTTAGCGGTCGTGGGCATAATCATCATCTTTTTAGCCACGCTGATGTGCTTAGACAGCCCCTTACTCTGGCGCAAAATAACGCGTGATAAAGGCGCACTCTCCTTGCGGTAACCAATTCGGAAACTGATAAAAACGCTCGCGCACAGGCACCAATACCTGCTGGAAGTAGGTTTCATAACGAAAGCCTTCACCTGCTAAAAAGTGGAAGGCTTGGCCGCGATACTGCACGCTAAAACGCCGCGAGGCGCTAAACCATTGCTCGGCATTGGGCTGGTCATTGGGCTTTTTCAAAAGCAGCAACACTGCCTTGCCATCGAGTAAATGGAAGTCGGTCAGGCTGTCATCTTGGCGTGCATATTTCGCACCCTCACCCATCACCATGACCGGCTCGCGCACCTGATACGCCAGTACCGACGAGGATGAATAGCTCAGTGTCGCGAGTGCGCGATTGGACTTGGGTTGTGTCGGCACCAAGGCATCGACGCCTAAGCTTTTGCGCGCCGACTCGGCTTCCCAAGCGGGCTGCCAAACACCGGCTTGCAGTGCATCAGCCTCGTTGCGCGCTTGCGTCAAGATAGCCGGCGCCTCTGTCATGGCGAGCAAATACCATTGCACGCGCGGCTGACTTTTCCACGCTGAAAATGGCGCATACAGAATGGCCAGCAGCAGCAACACATGCACCCCACTGACCCAGCTCACGATCTTGGTTAGGCGAGCCCAATGCGCCGCTGGCAAGGGCCAAAGCAGCACCAGCACCATGGGGTAGAACCACAACACCCAATGCAGGCCAATGTCTTTGCTTAAGCTCACCCAGAGAAAACCCAAACCAG
>JBDSQT010000062.1:0-6498 GCA_039929665.1 Paraperlucidibaca sp. | reverse complement strand
TATGCCGGCAAGCGCAAACATTACCCGTGGTTTTTGCTCGCGGTGAAATTACTCTGCCAGCATGGTGTGCGCATTTTTATGCACGGTGCCAGTGGCCACACCAGCAACCGGCTATACACCGAAGCGGTACTGCCGAGCTTAGGTTTAACGGTTTGCCAGAGCTGGCCTGAAGCCAACGCCGCCGTCGAGCAAAGTAACTTCGCCTATCTGCCGTTGCGCGTGCTCACCCCCGTGCTCGACGACATGATTCAACTCCGCGGGCTGCTCGGCCTGCGCTCGCCAGTGCATACACTGACGCGACTGCTTAACCCAACGCAAGCACCTGCGGTAATGCAGGCGATTTTTCATCCGGCCTACCGCGAATCACATCAACGCGCCGCCCTACTCTTGGGCTATGCCAATAGCTGTGTGATTAAAGGCGAAGGCGGCGAGATTGAACGCAATCCCGACGGCAGCTGCTTAGCCAAACGCGTGATCAATGGTGAGCCTGTCGATGAAGACTGGCCGATGATTTTTACCCAGCGCCATGCCCCTGAAGAAGCCTTTGATGACGAGCTGCTGATGCGCGTCTGGCGCGGCGAGCAAGCCCATGAGTATGGCGAGATGGCGGTCATCGGCACGCTAGCACTGACCTTGCGCACGCTGGCTCTGAGCGCTACGCCAGACAGCGCCATGGTCATGGCTCACGCCCTTTGGCAGCAACGCCATGCCTCGCCTGCTGAGCCACTGCTGGCGCGCACATGAATGAGCCTTGGCTAGCCTTCACGCAGCCCGCAGTTCGCGACTTAGCGTGGCTGATAGGCACGCCACCATTGCTAACGCCAACACCCGATGCGCCGAGCTTTAGCGGTGTGTATTGGCCAAGCACGGCGTATTTCAGTGAACTATTGGCTGAGACTCTGCCGCTACTGCATGCGCTAGATCAAGACCCCGCGCAGCTCATCGCACACAGTGAAAATAGCCGTGATTACCGCCTCGGTGTTTATGTTGAGCGTTTGCTGAGCTTTTGGCTGGCACACCCCGATAACCCGCGCTACGCACTAGTCGCCGCCAATTTGCCGGTACGCGACCATGGCATCACCTTAGGCGAGCTGGACTATCTGGTGCGTGATAAACGCGATGGTCTACTAATGCACTGGGAGTTGGCGGTGAAGTTTTACTTAGGCCGCCCCGAAGCTAATCTCGACCAACAATGGCTGGGGCCTGGCCTGCATGACCGGCTCGATATCAAGCGTGATCATTTGTGCCAACAGCAGCTGCAATTAAGCCAACGCAGCATTACCCGTGAAGCTATCGATGCTCATTTAGCGGCGACTCATCAGGCACCTTTGGGCGAGCGGCCGATTGCTCGTGTGTGCTGGCTGAAAGGCCGATTATTTGGCGCTAGCGATGCGCACTGGGCCGTCGCTGATCCAGCGCAAGGCAATGCTGAAGCGCTGCGTGGGCAATGGTGGATTGATGACTCCCTTTTAATGCTGGCACAGAGTGTAGATACTCAGAAACCCAGCAACGCGCACTCTTTAAGCGCAGACTTCAATCAACCACGCCTGAGAGGCGCAAGACTATTCCAGACGCACTGGTCAGTGCCAGCCGACTGGCCAAACACAGCGTATAGCCCGCGCCGCTAACAATTTATTCACACTAAGCCATAACATTTAATAAATTCATTTGTTGCTATGAGCGATGCCTATGGCCGTGGGCATGATTAAGTGCCGTCGGCTTGCTCCAATATATGTCGTACCGCCGAGCGCAATTGCGTGAGCAGCGCCTCAGGATTCACTTTCGGGTTACGGATGGCGCGTATGCGAATGCCATCAACCATGGCCCCCAGCATGTCGACTTTTGCGGCCACGACATCATCGGCCAAAACCTGCTCTGGATGCTTTGCTTGCCACGCGCGGCGCACAAGGCCCTGTAGCACCTGAGCTACTTGCACATCGGCGGCTTGCACTTGCTCTGCGACGCGCGCATTGCGCCCTGCCTCCGCCAAAATCTCCATCACCAAGGCGTTGCGACTTGCATCAAGGCTTCGCATCAACGCACCTTCAGCCTGCTCCACCAACGTCGCCAAGACATCATCGCTACGAGCAAAGCCTTCCATACGTTCCACTGTTACTTCGGCGTCATGCGCAACACTGGCACCAATGATCGCCTCTTTATTCTCAAAATAATGGTAGATGTGGCCCGAACTCATGCCCGCCTTTTTAGCAATGCTGGCAATACTGGCGCTATGAAAGCCACAGGCACGGAAGCAGTGCTCCGCCGCCTCAAGCACTTGCTGACGGCGCTGTGATGCTCGGCTGTCAGCAGTAGCGGCTAACGTGTCTCGCGTATTGGCTTTCGCGTGAGCATCGGACTCAACCACTGTAGCGTCGAACTCGGCAGGGGCTGGAGCAGTTGCTTTCACTGCGTAAATAGGGCGCTCTTCAGACACTGTTTACCTCATTGCCTATTGCTAATGCCTGAAGACTGACATATTTTAGAATGAACATTCAATCTATTTTTAAGCAGGCCTTAAGTGCCAGCGACTCGAGGTCATGATGCAGCGTCTTCCTACCTTAGCCAGCGCCTTAGTGTTGTCGAGCTTTCTCAGCGCCTGCGGCAGCCACGATGCGCCACCCAGCGTACCGCCACTGGCGGAGGTCGGCGTCATCACGCTAGCAACACAGACTATTAACCTCAGCACAACACTACCCGGTCGTGTTACGGCCTTTCAAACCGCTGAAGTGCGTCCACAAGTAGGCGGCATCGTAAAGCGTCGAGTATTCAACGAGGGCAGTCACGTCAACGCCGGCAGCGTGCTCTATGAGTTAGACCCTGCGATCTATCAAGCCGCTTACGCCAGCGCGAACGCATCGCTCGCCAAGGCCAATGCACTGGCAAAGCACGCCAAACTGATCGCCAAGCGCTATCAAGGTTTGGTGGCGATGAAAGCCGTGAGTCAGCAGGAGTTTGATGATACCCAAGCAGTAGCCGAGCAAACTCAAGCCGATGTTGCCCTAGCGAAAGCCGCACTCGACAAAGCACGCATTGAACTGAACTACACGCGCATCATCTCGCCCATTAGTGGTCGTAGCGGTAAATCCAGCGTCACCGCAGGCGCCCTACTTACCGCCAATCAAGCCGAGTCGCTGACTACCGTGGTGCAGCTCGACCCGATTTATGTCGACATGACGCAGTCGAGCAGCGACTTTCTTGCTCTCAAGCGCGCCATTGAGCAAGGTGGCGTGAGCCAAGCTAAGCGCATACCGGTGCAATTAACGCTTAATGATGGCCGCACCTATAAGCACACTGGGAGCGTGGCATTTTCAGAAAGTACGGTAGATCCCAGCACCAATAGCATCACGCTGCGCGCGCAATTTCCTAACCCCGAGGGTGAGCTGCTACCGGGGCTATTTGTGCAAGCCAACGTCACACAAGGCCAACAGCAAGGCGTGCTAGCACCACAACGCGCGCTAAGCCGTAACCCACAAGGTGATGCCACAGCGATGGTGCTCGACAAAGACAATAAAGTGCAGCCGCGGGTGGTGAAAACTTCGCGAGCCATTGGTGATCAATGGCAGGTAGTTGATGGCCTACAAGTGGGCGATCGCTTAGTCGTCGATGGCCTGCAAAAAGCTATCCCAGGCAGCACGGTAAAGCCTGTCGCATTTGTTGGAGATCAGCCAGTGGCAGTCCATGAAGGCGCTAAACAAGCCACACAATCATCCGGGAAAGCCGACGTCTCAGCGGCCCCAAAAAAGGCGGAGTAAGTCATGTCACGCTTCTTTATTGACCGGCCTATTTTCGCCTGGGTCATCGCCATTCTCATCATGCTGGCTGGTCTACTATCGATAGAAAATCTACCCGTCTCGCAGTATCCAAGCATCGCACCACCGTCGATTAGCATCAGTGGTAGCTATCCTGGCGCCTCAGCCAAAACCGTCGAAGACTCGGTCACACAGGTCATCGAGCAAAAAATGCAGGGCATCGATGGTCTAAGCTATTTATCCTCCAGCAGTGACTCCAATGGCAGCGTCAGCATCACTTTGTCCTTTATCAGCGGAACCGATCCCGATATAGCCCAAGTACAGGTGCAAAATAAACTGCAGCTGGCCTTGCCGCTTTTGCCCGATGAGGTGCAGCGCAGCGGCCTACGCGTAGCCAAGGCAACGCGCAACTTCCTACTTGTCGTTGGCTTTGTTTCTGAAGATGGCTCAATGAGCCAATATGACTTAGGTGACTATGTTTCGGCTAATCTCGTCGATCCCTTAAGCCGCGTTAAAGGCGTTGGCGATACCCAGTTATTCGGCGCGCAATACGCCATGCGCATTTGGCTAGATCCAGCAAAGCTGGTGAGCTACAAACTAGTGCCGGCCGATATTATCGCCGCCATTCAAGCGCAAAATACACAAGTCTCAGCCGGTCAATTAGGTGCCACACCCAGTGTCCCTGGGCAGCAACTCAATGCCACCATTACCGCGCAAAGCCGCCTAAAAAGTGCCGAAGAATTTAACAGTATTCTGCTAAAAACCCAGGCCAATGGTGCCACGGTTTATCTCCGGGATGTCGCGCGCGTCGAGCTCGGCAGCGAAAGCTACAACACCATTGCACGTTTTAAGGCTAAGCCGGCCACAGGCATGGCCATCAAAATGGCTACCGGCGCCAATGCATTAGAAACCGCACGCTTAGTAAAAGAGCGCGTGGCTGAACTGGCTCCGTATTTTCCCCATGGCATGAAGGCTGTATTCCCTTACGACACCACGCCATTTGTAAAACTGTCGATTGAGGAAGTGGTTAAGACACTGATCGAGGCCATCATTTTGGTGTTCTTGGTCATGCTGTTGTTTTTGCAAAATCTCCGCGCCACATTGATTCCGACACTCGCCGTGCCGGTGGTATTACTCGGTACCTTTGGCGTGCTCGCCGCGTTTGGTTATTCGATCAATACACTGACCATGTTCGCTATGGTGCTGGCCATCGGTCTATTGGTCGATGACGCTATCGTGGTGGTCGAAAACGTCGAACGCGTGATGCGTGAAGATGGCTTAGGCCCGGTTGAGGCCACACGCAAATCCATGTCACAAATCACGGGCGCCTTGGTCGGCATCGCCTTGGTGCTCTCGGCAGTATTCATTCCAATGGCATTTTTCGGCGGCTCTGCCGGCGTCATTTATCGTCAGTTCTCTATCACCATCGTCTCCGCCATGGTGCTTTCAGTGGTTGTGGCCTTAGTGCTCACGCCAGCACTTTGCGCGACCTTACTAAAGCCCATTCACGGCCATGAGCACGAAGCGAAAACGGGTTTCTTTGGCTGGTTTAATCGCAGCTTCGATCGTGGCAGCAAGGGCTATCAGGGCATCGTTGCAACACTGCTGCAAAAGCCAAAACGCTGGTTGGTACTCTATGCGCTGATCATCATTGGCTTGGTGGTTATGTTTGTAAAATTGCCCACTTCATTTTTGCCCGAAGAAGACCAAGGCTTTATGTACACGCTGATTCAGCTACCAGCCGGTGCCACACAAGAGCGCACATTGGCGGTGTTGAAACAGGTTGAACATCACTTCCTGGAAACTGAAAAAGATAATATCGAGTCGATGTTTGGTGTCGTCGGCTTTAGCTTTGCCGGTAGTGGCCAAAACGCCGGCCTGACCTTTGTACGCTTCAAAGACTGGTCTAAGCGTAAGCGCGACGACCAAAGTGTCAATGCAGTCGCTGCCCGCGCCCGTGCGGCCTTTAGCAAAATTCGCGATGGCGTGGTGTTCCCCATCGTGCCTCCGGCTGTTCGTGAGCTCGGCAATGCCGGCGGCTTCGACTTGCAACTACAAGATCGCGGCGGCCTCGGTCATGCGGCATTGATTGCCGCGCGTAACCAGCTCTTAGCGATGGCGGCGCAAAGCCCGGTGATCGCTGGTGCACGCCCCAACGGCCAAGAGGATACGCCAGAGTATCAGCTCGATATTGATGCGCAAAAAGCAGCGGCACTGGGCATTAGCTTAAGCGACATTAACAGTGTCTTGAGTACCGCTTGGGGTGGCCGCTACGTCAATGACTTCCTCGATCGAGGTCGCGTCAAGCGTGTCTATGTGCAGGGCGATGCGCCGGCACGCATGCTGCCATCAGATGTAGATCGCTGGTTTGCACGTACTAAATCCGGCGACATGGTGCCCTTCTCGGCGTTTGCTACCGCGCGTTGGGGCTATGCCTCACCACGTTTGGAGCGCTACAACGGCCAGCCATCCGTGAATATCCAAGGCAGCCCAGCACCAGGTTTCAGCTCGGGTGAAGCGATGAATGCAATCGAGGAAATAATAACTAAGTTGCCACCGGGCATTGGCTTTGAGTGGACCGGGGTATCTGAGCAAGAGCGCAGCACCAGCGGCCAAGCGCCTGTGCTTTATGCCATCTCGCTATTGGTGGTCTTCCTCTGCTTAGCAGCACTCTACGAGAGCTGGTCAATTCCGTTTGCGGTGATGTTGGTTGTACCGCTCGGCATCGTTGGCGCGGTCGTGGCCACAC
>JBDSQT010000061.1:0-3813 GCA_039929665.1 Paraperlucidibaca sp. | reverse complement strand
TGCAAACTCTCTTGTCCCAAAGCACTGACTCGCTATACTGATCATACGAACAGTATAGCGAGTACATGCCATGAATAGCTTAGCCTCCGCCCTTACCCTTGTAATGCTCATGATCAGTGTCTGGGCTCTGATAATGAATAAACCAAACCTCAGCGAATCAGCCGATAGCAGCGCCACAAAAAGCTGACGAACTGCCGACAGCTTGCGCTACCCTTGGTGTTTTGCCGTGGTGCACTCTGGCTTATCGAGTGATAATGCTCGTCAGTACGCCACAGTTTTGGCAGCGTGAACGCTGTTTGTACAAGACGCCTGTCATACCTCAGGTGCTAGTCTGCCAAAAAGCTTGCTAAGGATCTTTTGCATGAGCGCCAGTACGTTTTCTCATCTTTGTGCTCGTACGCCAGCCCTAGACAACCCCGATTTGGTGTCGCTGCGCGAACAAATTCGTTTTTATTTCGATAGCACATTCACGCTCTATGAACGCCTGTTCGATACCTTGGCTTGCGATGAAGCGTATTACCGTAAGCCCATCAGCCTGCGCCATCCGCTGATTTTCTACTTCGGCCATACCGCCACTTTTTTCATCAATAAGTTTTTACTGACACGACTCATCGATACCCGAATCAATGCGCGCTTCGAGTCGTTGTTTGCGGTTGGCGTCGATGAAATGAGTTGGGATGATCTCAACGAGGCGCACTATGATTGGCCCACAGTGGCCGAAGTCGCTGAGTATCGCCGCCAGGTGCGGCAAGCGGTGCTGCGCGTTATCGATCAAACGCCACTGACTGGGTCTATTACCTGGGACCATCCGTGGTGGGCCATCATCATGGGTGTAGAGCACGAGCGCATTCATCTAGAAACCTCGTCGGTGCTGATTCGCCAACACGACTTACCTCTGCTGCGCACGCAGCCCGCTTGGGCGCCCTGTCGCCAACATGGCCCCGCGCCGAGCAACCGTTTGCTGCCAGTGCGCGCAGGCCCAGTACAACTCGGCAAAGACCGACAAGACAGCTACTACGGCTGGGATAACGAATACGGTCATCACCAGGCCCATGTGGAGGCCTTTGAGGCCAGCGAATTTTTGATCAGCAACCACGAATATCTCGGCTTCGTTAACGCCGGCGGCTACAACACAAAAGCCTATTGGAGTGATGAAGGCTGGCATTGGCGCGAGTTTAGCGGCGCCACGCAACCCAATTTTTGGCGCCACGATGTCGATGGCTATCGCTTGCGGCTAATGACCGAAGAGGTCGCCATGCCGTGGGATTGGCCAGTTGAGGTGAACTGCCTAGAAGCCGAAGCCTTTTGCCGCTGGCTCAGCGAGCAAACAGGCCAGCGCATCAGCCTGCCGACCGAGGACCAATGGCATCGCTTAGCCGATGCCAACGAGCGCAAAGAAGTGCCGGCGCGTACGGCGGCCAATGCCAACCTTCATCTCGATCACTTTGCGTCGGCGTGCCCGGTCAACCAGTTTGCCCATGGTGATTTTTTCGATGTCTCTGGCAATGTCTGGCAGTGGACGCAAACGCCCACCTACCCCTTTCCCGGCTTCGATGTGCACGCTATTTACGACGACTTCACCACGCCCACCTTCGATGATCGTCATAATTTAATGATGGGTGGTTCGTGGATTTCCTGCGGCAACGAGTCGCGCCGCAGCGCACGCTACGCCTTCCGCCGCCACTTTTTCCAGCACGCCGGCTTTCGCTATGTACAAAGCTCACAGGAGCCCACCGTGACCCCGCAATATTATGAAACCGACCGCCAGCTCGCCGAATACGCTGAGTTTCATTACGGCGATAGCTATTTCGATGTGCCAAACTTCCCGAAAGCCTTGGCCGATATTGCCATTGATGCTTGCGCCGGCCGCCCTATGCAGCGCGCCCTCGATCTAGGCTGCGCGACAGGCCGCTCGAGCTTCGAGCTAGCGCGCGCGTTTGATCACGTCACCGGCATCGACTTCTCCGCACGCTTCATCGACCTCGCCGCCAGTCTCGCCAGCAGCGGCAGTGTGCGCTACACCTTGATCGATGAAGGGGAGTTAGTCAGCTACAAAACCCGCACGCTAGAGGACTTGAGCCTCAGTGACACGGTCGGCAACGTGAACTTTAGCCAAGGTGACGCCTGTAATCTCAAGCCGCACTTCGCCGGTTACGATCTGATTTTGGCGGCCAACTTAATCGACCGACTCTATGATCCTGCGCAATTCATCTCGCAGGTGCATGAGCGCTTAAACATCGGTGGCGTGTTAATGATCACCTCGCCATACACTTGGCTTACTGAGCACACACCGCGCGCAGACTGGCTCGGGGGCTTTAAGAAAGATGGCGAAACTTACACCACACTCGACGCACTGCATGAGCATTTGAGTGCACATTTTGAGGCGCTGCGCGAACCCGTCGATGTGCCATTTGTCATCCGCGAAACACGCCGTAAATACCAACACAGTGTTAGCGAGGCGAGCTTTTGGGTGCGCGTGCGATGACGTTCAATTTCGACCATGTGATTGAACGTGGCGGTACCGCCAGCGAAAAATACGATGCGCGAAAGCGCATTTTTGGCCGCAGTGACATTACGCCGCTGTGGGTCGCCGACATGGATTTTGCAGCACCACCCTGCGTCAGCGAGGCCATTCAAGCCCGCGCCTTGCACCCCATTTATGGCTATAGCATGGTGCCCGAACGCCTGTTTCATCATCTGCAACAATGGCTTGCTGAGCGCTACGACTGGTAGCCACATCGCGATGAGTTACTGCTTTCACCCGGCGTGGTGCCGGCGCTCTACGCTGCCGTGCATGCGCTCACCCAGCCTGGCGACGGCATCATCGTCATGCCACCGGTTTACCCTCCGTTGTTTAGCGCGGTCACCGACAACCAGCGCGAACTCATCCTCAACCCGCTCTTAATTAAGGAGCGGCGCAACGGACAGGTCAAAGAACTGCGCTACGAAATCGACTGGGATGGCCTGGAGCGCTGCGCCGCTCACGCGAAAATGCTGCTGTTTTGTTCGCCGCACAATCCCGTTGGCCGAGTCTGGAGCCGTGAGGAACTGGCGCAGCTGTTGGATGTCGCCGAGCGCCACGACCTCATCATTATCTCCGATGAAATCCACGCCGACCTGACCTTTGTGCCGCATACCGTGCTGGCAACATTGCCCGGTGCCGCCAAGCGCGTCATCACTACCATGGCACCAAGTAAGACCTTTAATATCCCCGGCCTGGGTTTGGCGTGGCTAGCCGTCAGTGACTCAACTCAGCGCGAAGCCATCAAAGCGCAGTACGCTAAGCTAGCTATTCAGGTCAACAACCCATTGTCGTTAGTGGCCACCGAGGCCGCGTATGGCCACGGCAAGGAATGGCTCAGCGCCCTGCTCGATTACGTGAAAATCACACATGATGAGGTGCTTACTCGGCTGGCTCAGCACCCCCGTGCGCCGCAGGCTATCGCCGCTGAAGGCACCTATTTGCTGTGGTTAGACTGCCGGCATATGGGTTTGAACGATGGCGAATTGCAAACGCACTTTGTCGAGAAAGCCAGCGTAGGCTTAAGTGCTGGGCCCTTTTTTGGCGCAGCAGGTAGCGGCTTTATGCGCCTAAACTTAGCCTCACCACGGCATATCGTGCTGGATGCTATCGACCGACTCATCGCCAGCGTTGAAGACTAAATGACGCCTTACAACGCTAGCGCCGGCTTTACGGATTATGTCATCAAGGCTGCACTAATTTTTTGCATAGAAAGCACGCAAAATAACCGCTTTCACGTGCTTAAATGTTGCCAGCACTCGCCCCCTTAGGTATTATGCGCCCCACATTAG
>JBDSQT010000060.1:0-14351 GCA_039929665.1 Paraperlucidibaca sp. | reverse complement strand
GCTCACCAAAATCGTCAATGCCATTCCCGAGAAAGAAAATTACTTCTTGCTGAATGGTGTCGGCGGTGGCGGCTCAGCTGTTGGTAGTAACACCGCTATTTCTGGCGTAGTGATGAAGCCTTGGACTGAGCGTGAGCGCACCACCAAGCAAGTGTTGAAAGAGGCCACGGGTAAAATCAACCAGATTTCTGGCCTACAAAATGCGGTGTTTGCTCCGCCCTCACTTCCCAGTGGCGGTAATGGCTTTCCGGTGGAGTTCATTATCACCGGCAGCGCTACACCAGAGGCCATGCAGAGTGCTGGCGATGAAGTGTTGGCAAAAGCCATGGCGAGTAAAAAGTTTATCTTCATGAAAAGCGATTTGAAGATAGATAAGCCACAAGTGAAAGTGGAAGTGGATCGTGAAAAGGCCGCGCTGCTCGGTATTAATATGAACACCTTGGCCGCTGATATGTCGGCCATGCTCTCCGGCGGCTACGCCAATCGATTCAGTATGGAGTCGCGCTCCTATAAAGTTATTCCGCAGGTCACGCGTAGTGAGCGTCTGAATCCAGACCAGCTTTCGAACTACTACACGCGTACCGTCACTGGGGAGTTGATTCCGTTGTCGACGGTGGTGACCTTGCGAGAAACGGTGCAGCCACAGTCGCTGAATCGCTTCCAGCAACTCAGTGCCGTGTCGCTGTCGGGCGTGCCGCGTCCGGGTGTGACGCTGGGTGAGGCCTTGGATGTACTTGATGAGGCGGCGAGCACCACGCTGCCTAAAGACTTTAGTGTCGATTACGGGGGGCAGTCACGTCAGTACAAAACGGAGGGTTCGGCCTTGGTGATGACATTCTTCTTCGCACTCATCATCATTTATTTGGTATTGGCGGCGCAGTTTGAGTCGTTCCGCGATCCGCTCATCATGCTCGTCACTGTGCCGATGTCGATTTGTGGTGCGCTGCTGTGTTTGAACATCGCCGCCATGTTCCAAACGCCGGGGGCGTCGATCAACATCTATACCCAAGTCGGGTTGGTGACACTGATTGGGGTGATTGCCAAGCACGGCATCTTGATCGTGGAGTTTGCTAACCAGCTCCAGCGCCAAGGTCGTGAGCGCCGATTGGCCATCGAAGAGGCTGCCGCTATTCGTCTGCGCCCCGTCTTGATGACCACCGCCGCCTTGGTATTGGCGATGATTCCGTTACTAATCGCCACCGGTCCCGGCGCCGCATCACGCTTCTCCATGGGTTTAGTGATCTCCACGGGCATGACTATCGGCACACTGTTCACGCTCTTTGTCTTGCCGGCGATGTATTTGTACTTAGGCCGCGACATCCCGACTGATCCTGAGCATGTCGAGGCGTCCGCTTGATCGCGCTACTGCTGACCTTAGCGGCGCTGAGCATCTGGCTGTATCAGGATGCTCAGCGCCGACAAATGCGCTCGCCGCTAGCGTGGGTTGCGCTGTTAATCATGCTCGGCCCGTTGGCGTTGGCGGTGTATTGGACGCGTCGCCCGCTGTATAGCGGCGAGTATCGTGCAGGCGGGCGTGTCTGGGTCATGCTGCGGGTGTTTTTGCTCGGTATCACGGCCTGGGCGCTGCTGTTTATTGCGGTGCTGATGGTGTGGCTGAGCGCATTTTTGCCGATGCCCATCATCTTTGCCTTGTTCATGGGCCTCGGCCTGTTGATTGGCGGCTCGTGGCTGTTTGTTGTTGCTGGCCTGCTGTTTGTGGCATGGCTGCTGCGTGATGCGCGTGCTTTAGAAATCGGCCCAACGCATCAGGCCTTGGCTGGTTGCGAGCCGCCGCTATGGGGCGATCGCCTACTCAAGGTGATCTTTTTCATCGGCCTCATTGGCGTGTTTGTGCTCACTGAGCCGGCGCACCCGGATTGGGTTGAGCACATCGATTGGCAGTCACAATCGACCCTGCGGCTATAACCAGCCGCGTTCAGCAAATGACACCGGCTCGCCATCGCCGATCACCAGATGATCGAGGGTGCGTATATCGACTAAGGCCAAAGCCTCTTTCAGGCGAGTGGTGATGTGGCGATCGGCGGGTGAGGGCTCGGCAACTCCGGATGGGTGGTTGTGCGCCAAAATTACCGCGCCGGCTTGGTGCTTCAGTGCCTGCTTCACTACCTCCCGTGGGTGCACCGAACAGCTATCGAGGGTGCCACGAAATAAATCTTCGACAGCAATGACACGGTGCTGGTTGTCCAAAAACACCACGACAAAGACTTCATGCTGCAAGTCGCGTAGCCGCGCCCTGAGAAACGCGCGAGTGTCATGCGGACTGCATAGTGATTCGCGCGACAGCACAGCGGCTTGTAAATGACGCTTGTTAAGCTCAACCGCGGCGACCAGTCGACAGGTGCGTGCGGGGCCCCAGCCGGGCAATTTACTGACCTCATCAAATGAGGCCATCATGAGCTGTCGTAGACCACCCGTTGCGTTTAGTGTTTGGCGAGCAATATCCACCGCTGAAAAACCAGCGATGCCATGGCCCAATAAAATAGCCAGTAGTTCAGCATCGCTCAACACATTGGCGCCTTGGCGTTGCAGTCGTTCACGCGGGCGCTCGCTGAGTGGCCATTCTTGAATTCTCATTACTACTCCTAGTCATCCTTGAGTTGAAACGAGCCTGTCGTGGTATCTTTCGCCCACGAATTCAGCCTGCCGGTGCGGCGTTTTAGCGCCTACCTAAGGTATAGACCCGATGTGGAGTAATTGCATGCTGGCGCGGCTATCTCAGAAAAGAATTTTGCTCGGCGTGACCGGCGGCATCGCGGCGTATAAATGCGCTGAGTTGATCCGTCGCCTGCGCGATGCCGGCGCCGAGGTGCAGGTCATCATGACTGCCGCCGCGCAAGAGTTCATCACGCCACTAACGCTACAGGCGCTCTCCGGCAACACCGTACACACCGACTTGCTTGACCCCAAAGCCGAAGCTGCCATGGGGCATATCGAGCTGGCGCGCTGGGCTGACTTGCTCTTGGTGGCACCAGCCTCGGCAGACACCATTGCGCGGTTGTGCCAAGGCGTGGCCAATGACTTGCTCACCACCTGTTGGTTGGCCTGTGGCGCGCGTAAAGCTGTCGCGCCAGCGATGAATCAGCAAATGTGGTTAGATCCCGCCACGCAAAACAATATGATCACGCTGCAGGCTCGCGAGGTCGCGATTTTCGGCCCCGATAGTGGCATGCAGGCTTGTGGCGATGTCGGCGCAGGCCGCCTGCTTGATCCCTTAGAGATCGTTGCACGCTGCGCTGAGCAGTTTGCCAGTGGCGCGCTCACGGGCCGTCAGGTGATCATTAATGCCGGCCCCACGCGCGAGGCGGTCGACCCCGTGCGCTACTTGAGCAACCACAGTTCCGGCAAGATGGGTTTCGCCTTGGCGCAAGCCTGCGTGGAAGCCGGTGCCAGCGTGACCTTGGTGGCTGGTCCAGTGAACCTTGCCACACCCGATCGTGTGCGGCGTATAGATGTCATCTCGGCGCGTGATATGCAGGCGGCGTGCGAGCAGGCGGTTAGTGATGCCATTGCCGCCGTGGGCACTGCGGGCAGTGTGTTTATCGCTACCGCCGCAGTGGCCGATTACCGCCCCGCGCAAGTGGCTGAGCAGAAGATTAAAAAGGGCGACAAAGACGATCAAATTACCCTGACGCTGGTGAAAAATCCCGACATCGTCGCGGCTATTGCCGCGCGCGCGGAGCGCCCCTTAGTCATGGGCTTCGCTGCCGAGACGCATGCGGTGGAAGCCTATGCGCAAGATAAGCTGTCGCGCAAAGGCTTGGATTTAATTGCCTGTAACGATGTCTCGCGTGCCGACATCGGCTTTCAAAGCGACGATAATGCCATGACCGTGTTTTGGCCGGCAGGTGAGGGCGTGGGGCGTGCCGATTTGGCTAAGGCCAGTAAGGCGCAGATTGCACGCCAGTTAGTGCAGCTCATCGCTGAGCGACTCAAAAACACATCGGCATAAACCACGCGGGCCCATTAATTTGTGCCACGCATAGGCCGCATTGAAACCGTTAGGATGCTTTGATGAAGTCATTACAAGTCAAAATTTTAGACCCGCGCATTGGCACAGAGCTGCCATTTCCCAGCTACGCCACTGAAGGCTCAGCCGGTCTCGATCTGCGCGCCCTGCTCGACGCTCCGCTGCTATTAGCACCGGGTGAAACGCAGCTGATTCGTACGGGCTTGGCGATTTATATTGGTGATCCTGGCTATGCTGGTTTGATTTTACCGCGCTCGGGCCTAGGTCATAAACATGGCATCGTGCTGGGTAATTTGGTCGGTTTAATCGACGCGGATTATCAGGGCGAGTTGATGATATCGTGCTGGAATCGTGGCGCTACGGCGTTTACGCTCGAGCCCGGTGAGCGCTTGGCGCAGTATGTTTTGGTGCCGGTGCTGCAAGCCAGCTTTGAAGTGGTAGAGGCGTTTCACGCCTCTGAGCGCGGCAGTGGCGGCTTCGGCAGCTCCGGTCGTCAGTAGTTCATTTTTGCGAGATTAAACAGATGGCGCTTTCTCACGACGCAGCACTTAATGTTGCCAAGGTGCTCACCGAAGCACTGCCTTATATCCAGCGCTTTAAGGGCGCCACGGTGGTGGTCAAATACGGCGGTAACGCGATGACCGATCCGGAGCTTGAACGCTCCTTTGCGCGTGACATCGTACTGATGAAAACGGTCGGCCTAAACCCCATCGTGGTGCATGGCGGCGGTCCGCAAATCGGCGACTTGCTCAAGCGTATGGGCAAAGACTCTGTGTTCATTGACGGCATGCGGGTGACCGACAGCGAGACCATGGATGTAGTGGAAATGGTGCTCGGCGGTCTGGTCAACAAGTCCATCGTGAACTTGATTAATCAAAGTGGCGGCCGTGCCATTGGTTTGACCGGCAAGGATGCGAACCTGATTCGTGCCCGGCGCATGACCTTGACGAAAAAAGACGAGTCAGGCGCCGATATCTCTGTGGACATCGGCCAAGTCGGTGAAGTTGCGGGCATCAAAACCGATGTACTTGAGCTGATGTTCAAGAGCGATTTTATTCCGGTGATTGCGCCTATTGGCGTCGGTGATGATGGTGCCTCCTACAACATCAATGCCGACCTAGTGGCGGGCAAAGTGGCGGAGGCTTTAAAGGCTGAGAAGTTGATTTTGCTAACCAATATTGCCGGCGTCATGGATAAAAACAAAAAAGTGCTGACTGGCCTGACCACGAAAGCAGTGGACGAATTGATCGCCGATGGCACGATTTACGGTGGCATGTTGCCAAAAATTGCCTGCGCCCTCGATGCCGTGAAAAGCGGCGTGCAAACCGCGCACATCATCGATGGTCGTGTGGCGCACGCGTGCTTGCTTGAGGTCTTTACCGACGAGGGCATGGGCACGTTGATCAGCAATCGTCTGCCGAAAAAAACTTAAACAGTGACGCTCGATGCTGGCGGGCAAGTCCTGCTGTTTGGACTGGCCCTGTTGGCCAACACGCTATCGGCGCTCGCCGGTGGCGGCGCGGGGCTGCTGCAGTTACCGGTGCTGCTATTTCTCGGTCTGGCATTTCCTACGGCCTTAGCCACACATAAAATTGCTAGTGTCGCACTCGGTGTTGGCGCCACGCTGCGGCACCTGCGTGGCGACGGCATTAACTGGCGTTTTGCCGTATTCATCTTGGCGGCGGGCTTGCCTGGCGTGTTCGTTGGCACGCAGGTCATTTTGCTGCTGCCGGATGCGCTGGCGCGTGGCGCATTGGGTGTGCTGACACTCGGGCTTGGGCTGTATTCGTGGCGGCGTCCGGCATTGGGCGTGAGTACTGAGAAGACACATCGCGACCGTAAGGGTCTGCTCATCGGCGCGCTCGGCTTATTTGCCATTGGCGTGCTAAACGGCTCGCTGACCAGCGGCACTGGCCTGTTCGTGACGCTATGGCTAGTGCGTTGGTTCGGTCTCAGCTACACCCGCGCGGTGACTTACACACTGATTTTGGTCGGTCTATTTTGGAATGGCACCGGCGCCCTTGCCTTAGCTCAGCAAGCACCCGTGCAGTGGAACTGGCTACCGGCCTTGCTGCTGGGTTCTTTGCTCGGTGGCTATTTGGGCGCACACATGGCCTTGCGTCACGGCAGCGTGGTGGTGAAGCGGGCATTTGAGGTGCTCACCGTGGCGGTAGGCAGCAAGCTATTGTGGGATGCCTTGCAGGCGGCGCTTTAGCTCGCATCACCATAGAGCCATTGCAGCACCGCCAAGGCCGCCACCGGTGCAGTTTCTGTGCGCAATACGCGCGGACCCAGCTGCCAGGGCTGAAAGTCGCAGACCTGCGCGTCGGCAATTTCCGCCGCACTCAAGCCACCCTCTGGACCGATCAGCAAGGCCAGTGTTTGCGGTTTCTCGCCAGCCGAAGGGCCGCCGGTCACGCTCGGTGCCATCAGCCATTTTTGCTCAGCCCGCACGGCCTGCTGCCATTCGCTTAAGGCCATCGGTCCGTGGAGTTGCGGCAAGGTATTGCGCCCAGATTGTTCGCAGGCACTGATCAGCACACCCTGCCAATGCGCGCATTTTTTTTCGACAGCCTCCGCCCCCCGCAGCCGTAATTCGCAACGCTCACTGGTCAGCAGAGTGATCTCGCTAACGCCCAACTCGACAGCCTTTTGCAATGCGTAATCGAGGCGGTCACCTTTGCTCATCACCAAGCCAAGATGTGTGTGCAAGGGTGACTCCATAGCAGGTGCGTGAACGTCCAGCACGCTGACCACTGCGGAACGCTTATTGATCTCGATCAACTCAACTGTGGCTTCATGGCCTTGGCCATCAAACAGCATCGCTCGGTCGGCGACACGGGCGCGTAGCACGCGAGTCCAATGATGCACTGTTGCTTCCGGCAAGCTTAGCGTCATGCCCGCAGTCCAAGTCTGCTCGGCGGGCACATATAAACGAATCATGATCTACCTCATGGAGTAAGCCAACGGATGCGGCAGCAATGTCAGTGCCAGCGAAGAGCACGGCGCATGCTCTAAGCCATGCTTGGTCCGGCCTCACTAAAGCGCCCAGCGGGTGCGCGCAAGCCCTCGTCGATAGCCTCGGCGGCGGTAGCGACCATCCAGCGAATTTGTTCGGGCGTGATGATATAAGGCGGCATGAAATACACCACATTGCCGATCGGGCGCAGCAGTAGGCCGCGCTTAAGGGCGGCTTGAAAAATCGCCAAACCACGGCGTTCGCGCCAGTCGTAGGGCGTGCCGCTGGCCTTGTCGCGCACCAGCTCAATGGCGGCAATCATGCCGGTTTGACGTACGCTGCTGACTTGCGGGTGCTGGCGTAAAGGCGCGATGGCTTCGGCTAACACCAAGGCCAGCTGTCGGTTAGCGGCAATCACGTTGCCTTGGGCAAACAGGTCTAGCGAGGCCAGCGCCACGCGCGCGGCTAGGGCATTGCCGGTATAGCTATGTGAGTGCAAAAAGCCTTTCAGGGTGTCGTAGCGATCGTAAAAAACCTCATAGATGCGCGCGTGGGTGAGTACCACGGACATCGGTAAATAGCCCGCCGTCAGGCCTTTCGACAACACCAAAAAATCCGGTGTGATGGCCGCTTGCTCGCAGGCAAACAGCGTGCCGGTGCGACCAAAGCCCACGGCAATTTCATCGGCAATTAAATACACCTGATGGGCATCGCAGAGCTCGCGCAAACGAGTGAGATAACGCGGCGAATACATGCGCATGCCGGCTGCGCCTTGCACTAGCGGCTCGACAATTACCGCCGCCACTTCATGCGCATGCTTAGCCAAGAGTGCTTCCATGCCTTCAAGTGCACGCTGGCAATACAGCTCGCAATCACCATCAGGAGCGCCGGCGGGTGCGGCCGGCGAGGGCGCGCGTAATGGCGCTTGTAGCATCGGCCGGTAGGTCTCGGAAAACAGCGGAATGTCGGTGACGCTGAGTGCGCCAATGGTCTCGCCGTGATAGCTATTTTCTAGGGCAATGAATCGGGTTTTTTGTGGCAGGCCTTGGTTGCGCCAGGCATGCAGACTCATCTTTAGCGCGACTTCAATCCCTGAGCTGCCGTTGTCTGCGTAAAAGCAGCGCGTCAGGCCTGGTGGTGCCAGCGCGACCAAGCGCTCACTGAGCTCGACAATAGCCTCATGCGTGAATCCAGCCAAAATCACATGCTCGAGCGTATCGGCTTGTTCGCGCAAGGCGGCGTTGATGTACGGATGGGCATGGCCAAAGAGGTTCACCCACCACGAGCTGATGGCATCCATATAACGTTTGCCATCGAAATCCTCCAGCCAGATGCCTTCGCCACGGCGTATGGGTACCAAGGGCAGCTGTTCGTGGTCGTGCATTTGCGTGCAGGGATGCCAGACATGGGCGAGGTCGCGCCGAGAAATATCGGCATTAGTTGGGCGCTTGCTCATGACTCGCGCTCGGCATTCACGTGCGCATCTGGGGCATCCACTTTTGCGTAATGCGCGACCAGTCTGGCCGCCACCGAGTCACTCCAGACATTCACCGCCGTGCGACACATATCCAACGGTCGGTCGGTAATCAGCAGCAAGCCCAGCGCTTCCGGCGGCAAACCCACGCGCTCTAAAATCAGTGCGATGGCAACTAAGCTGGCGGCAGGAATGCCGGCCATGCCAGTCGAGGTCGCTAGGGCTAAAAACAGCACCAGTAGCTGCTGCACGATAGTTAAATCGGCACCCAATAGTTGCGCTAAAAATAGCACCGCCACGCATTCATAGAGCGCGGTGCCATCCATATTCATGGTGGTGCCTAGCGGCACAGTCAGGCCAGTTACCGACGGTGATACCTTCGCGCGCTCAGTCAGGCAGCGCACGGTGACTGGTAGGGTGGCTGCCGATGATGCCGTGGAAAAGGCCATCCATAGCGCTGGACTCATGTCGCGTGCATGTTGCAACGGCGACACTCTCGCTAAACGCCAGAGTATCAGGCCGAGGCTGAGACCAGCATGCAACGCCAGCGCCAACAAGACAGTGATGACAAACCACGCCAGTGGTTCTGCTGCCGACCAGCCTACTTGTGCGGCGCTGGTGGTGACCAAGGCAAATACACCAATGGGTGCGGCGCGTAGCACCCATTGCGTCACTGTCATTAAGAGATGCTGCAGACCATCCCACAGTGTTTGTTGAGCCCCGCGCAACTCACCGGGTAGTGTGCGTAACGCCAAGCCTAGCACTAAGGAAAACAGCACCACAGCAATCAGATTGCCGCTGCTTAAGGCATTGAAAATATTGCCCGGCACCAAGCCCAGCAAGGTGCTTTGCCAGTCATTGGTCGTCGTGATGGCGAACCCCGGCGAGCTGCCGGCCTGCGCCAGTAAGCTCGCCACGCCTTGTTCACTTAGGCCTGCGCGCAGCCCTGGCGCGATGACATTGCTCAAGAGCAGGCCCATGCTGACCGCCAGCAAGGTGCTCATGGCGTAGTAGCTGGCCGTGAGTGCGCCTAAGCGTCCAGGGGCATGGTCGAGCTTGCCTAGGCCGGCAATTAGTGTGGTGGCAATGAGTGGTACGGCGACCATCTTCAGAGCATTTAAAAATAGGCTGCCGGTGACGCCAGTGAGGCTGAGTATGGCGTCTTGCCATGGTGCGAGCGGGCCAGCGAGTAGTGCGGCGGCTATTAAGCCAAGGCTAAGGCCAATGAGGATTTGTCGCGTTAAAGACATGCCTGCTCCAGTACGAATGCGATGGGTTGCGTTTAGAAACCCGCCGCTTGCCCTTCGCGGCGCGGATCGGCCGCGCCTTGCAGCGTACTACCACGGCGCACAATGACGCCATGGCCACTGGCCATATCGACGACTTTTACGTCATGGCCGCGCGCTTTGAGCTCAGCAATTGACTCTTTCGGCAAGGTGCTTTCCACTTCAGTGGGGCCATTACGATTGAGCGCCATGGGCAATGACACGAGCGCATCAGCATCGCGTATGCCGGCGATGTAGGCGCTGAGTATGCGTGCATTAAAGCCTAAAATACGGCTGCCACCGGGCGAGCCCAGTGCCATCATCGGCTTGCCATTGGCATCGATCAGCAGGGTTGGCGACATGGCGCTGCGCGGACGCTTGGCTGGGCCGACGCGATTGGCCACGGCGAGGTTTTGTTGCTTAGGCATGAAGCTGAAGTCGGTGAGTTGGTTATTCATCAGCACGCCGCGCACCAGTAGGCGTGAGCCAAAACGATCTTCAATAGATGAGGTCATGGCCAGCCAGCGACCTTGCGTGTCGACAATACTGATGTGACTGGTGCCCATCTCGCGAATTTGTCTGTCGGTGGCGCTGAGCTGCGCACCAGCCGGCTCGCCCGCGGGCACCTGGCCTTGCGCGGCCAATTCGCCGATGAGACCGGCACGTTGCGTCAGATAGCGTGGGCTTAGTAGGCCTTGCACCGGCACGCCGACCCAGCGCGGATCAGCACCATAACGCTGGCGATCGGCGAAGCCTAGGCGCTCGGCTTCGAGTAGGCCATGCAGCGCACTGGTGCTTAAGTCGCTGCGGCTGGCATTGAGGGTGGTTTCGCGTTGTTTTTGCTGATGGCGCTGCCAGAGCCCAACCATCTCCAATACGCTAAAACCGCCGCTTGGCGCAGGGGCTGAGCAGGCGCTAAACGTGGCAATTGGCAAACACAGGGCGGGTGTGACTTCGGCGCTATACGACGCCCAGTCGCTGGCGCTGATATCGCTGCCTGCAGCACGTAATTCGCGGACAAACTGCTTGGCTATTTTGCCGCGATAAAAAGCCTCTGGACCTTCTTTAGCCAGTGCTTCTAAAAATTCGGCATAGGCAATGTTTTTTAATACATAGCCGACTGGCCAGGCCTTACCTGAGCGGTCGAGCAGTAAGGGCGCGAGCGTTGGGGATTTTGCCAAAAGTGGGTCGGAAGCTGCGAGCTGATTGAGTCGGTGCGATACCGGCACGCCTTTACGGGCGGCCTCAATGGCCGGTGCAAGCAGGGTTCTCCACGGCAACTTGCCCCAGCGCCGATGTGCTTGATCGAGCATCGCGACCACGCCGGGGACGCCTACCGCACGCGCATTGGCGAGGGCTTCATCGAAGGCCATAGGCTGACCATCGGCGCGCAGAAAACGATTTTCAGTAGCGACAGAAGGCGCCGTTTCACGGCCATCGATAGCGGTTACCCGCGCCGTTTGATTTCTCAATGGCTCGGCTAATACCAAAAAGCCGCCGCCGCCAAAACCGGAGGATTGTGGTTCGACTAATCCGAGCACGGCTTGTGCGGCAATCGCCGCGTCGGCCGCGCTGCCGCCGGCGAGCAAGATAGTCAGGGCCGCTTGCGTGGCGAGCGGGTGTGCGGTTACCACCATAGCTTTTGCAGCAATCGCGGTGCTTAAGGGGTAGCGGCCAGTGCCGGCTTCGGGTGTGGCTTGGCGCAAGGTATTGGCGGCCAACACAGCCGCTGTGTTTTGCGGGGCTTTCGCCGCGCTAGGCTGGCTAGGCAGGTTGCTGCAAGCGCTGAGCATTAGGCCAGTAAAAGCCAAAATCCCCAGCACTGGCAGACGACGCATTAGCTTGGCAGCCCGAGGTTGTGCCAGAGCGCGAGCGTGGGCTCGGCCTGGTTCATGCTGTAGAAGTGCAGGCCGGGCGCGCCACCATCGAGTAACTGGCGACACAGGCGCGTTACTACCTCTTCGCCAAACGCGATGATGCTGGCGTTGTCATCGCCATAGCTGGCGACTTGTTGGCGTATCCAGCGCGGGACTTCGGCGCCACAGGCGTCGGAGAAGCGCACTAGATTTTTGAAGTTAGTGATTGGCATGATGCCGGGGATGATAGCAACATTACAGCCAGCTGCGCGCACGCGGTCGACGAAATGAAAATAGCTATCGGCGTTGAAGAAGTACTGGGTGATGGCCGAGTTGGCACCGGCATTAGCCTTGGCGACAAAGTTCGCGACATCGTCTGCTAGCGAGGCCGCTTGCGGATGGCACTCAGGGTAGGCCGCCACTTCAATAGTGAAGTGATCGCCGCTGTGCTCGCGAATGTAGCGCACCAAATCAGCTGCATAGGGCAGCTCCTTGCTGCGCAAAGTGACATCTGCTGGTAAGTCGCCACGCAGCGCGACTAAGCGCTCAATGCCCATCTCGCGATAGCCATCGAGCAGCTCGGCGATTTCCGCTTTACTGTCGCCGACGCAGGATAAATGCGGCGCTACGGCATAGCCTAGCGCCTGCACATCACGCACAGCACCCAACGTACGGTCGCGGGTGGAGCCGCCAGCGCCATAAGTCACCGAGAAAAACTCGGGATTTAAGGCGCCTAAGCGGCGTGCCACGTCGCGTAATTTTTCGGCACCCACATCAGTTTTCGCCGGAAAAAATTCGATGCTGAAGTGGCTCATATCAGTACTTGTAGCTCTCGGGCTTGAATGGACCTTCGACCGGCACGCCGATGTAGTCGGCCTGTGCTTGGGTGAGCTTGGTCATGACGCCACCGAAGCCAGCAACCATGGCCGCAGCAACTTCTTCGTCGAGCTTTTTCGGCAACACTTCAACGCGGATTTGTGCAGCCTTTTGGTCGGCTGGCAGATCGGCAAACTTCTCACCGTAAAGGAAAATTTGCGCCAATACTTGGTTGGCAAACGAGCCGTCCATGATGCGCGATGGGTGACCGGTAGCATTGCCCAAGTTTACCAAACGGCCTTCCGACAGCAGGATTAAGTAGTTGGGATCGGTTGGGTTGGCTTCGCTGCCTGGCGCGGTGCGGTAGACTTTATGAACCTGAGGCTTCACTTCGTCCCAGATCCAGTTTTTGCGCATGAAGGCGGTGTCGATTTCAGTATCGAAATGGCCGATATTGCAGACCACAGCGCCATTTTTCAGGGCGCGCAGCATGGCGGAGTCGCAGACTTTGTCATTGCCGGTGGTGGTCACGATCAGATCAGTTTCGCCAAGTAGGCGGGCGTTCACGTCTTCATCACGACCAGTGACGATGCCGTTATTATAGGCCGAGACCAGTTCGAAGCCGTCCATGCAGGCTTGCATAGCGCAAATCGGGTCAACTTCGGTAATGCGGACGATCATGCCTTCTTGGCGTAATGAGGCAGCCGAGCCTTTGCCCACGTCACCGTAGCCAACAACGAGTGCGCGACGGCCCATCAGCAGCATATCGGTACCGCGTTTGATGGCGTCGTTGAGTGAATGGCGGCAGCCGAACTTATTGTCATTTTTCGATTTAGTCACCGAGTCATTGACGTTGATCGCGGGCACTTTCAATGTGCCTTTGGCGGCCATTTCGATCAGGCGCATGACGCCGGTCGTGGTCTCTTCGGTGATGCCGTGAATGCTGTCGAGCATCTGTGGGTATTTTTGGTGAATCAGGCCGGTTACATCGCCGCCGTCATCGAGAATCATGTTGGCAGCCCAAGGCTTGCCTTCGCTCAATACGGTTTGTTCGATGCACCACCAGAATTCTTCTTCGGTTTGGCCTTTCCACGCAAATACCGGAATGCCAGCAGCAGCAATGGCGGCAGCGGCGTGCTCTTGTGTCGAGAAAATATTGCACGATGACCAGCGTACTTCGGCGCCCAATGCTGTCAGTGTTTCGATCAGCACAGCGGTTTGAATGGTCATGTGGATGCAGCCGATAATCTTCGCGCCTTGCAGCGGTTGGCTGGCAGCATACGTCGCGCGTAGACCCATTAGCGCAGGCATTTCAGCCTCGGCTAGGATGATTTCTTTACGGCCATAGGCGGCTTGGGTGATATCGCGAACTTTAAAATCAGTGAAATTTTGTAGATTAACGTGAGCGTTCATCAGGGGACTCTCCGAGCGAACGGGCGCAGTTGACTAGAAATGCAATCGAGCCTGACAGGGTATTCGTTGCCGAACTGCCTGCTGCAGCGCCCCTCGATCGCCGGGTTGACGGGCAGTATATCCGCTACGGAGCAAATATCCAAAATTTTTGATATATCAATAGTGGCTTTTGCCTGTGGCTGCTGTACGGGCGGCAGTGCGACCTAAAAAGCGTGATAGATCGCCGCATTGTGGTATTTTTGTAGACCCTTTATTGCTAGGACGTTCGCCCATGCGCACAACGCTCATTGCTGCTGCTCTTGCTGCCGCATCAGTTTCTTCATTTTCGCAGGCCGCCACGTTTGCTGTGACACCGCAGGTCGGCCTAGCGGGCGCAGGCGCCACAGTGCAATGGGGCATCAGTGAGTATTTGGCGCTGTCGGCGGGCTATACGGGTTTGAACGCCGCCATTAACGATGTGAAAACCGATGAGGCGACGTACGACGCAGATATTTCGCTGAAGAATCCGCAGCTATTTGTGAACTGGGCACCGTTTGGTGGGCATTTCCGCGTGTCATTTGGTGTGGTTGCGCAAAACAGC
>JBDSQT010000059.1:0-8114 GCA_039929665.1 Paraperlucidibaca sp. | reverse complement strand
CAGCAGTGGTCGTGCTCGCGAAGGCTTTACCTGCAACACTGAAATCGTTGGCACTTATGTCAAGCCTAATGCCATCGGCACCGTCGGCGGCTTCAAGGTCGAACGCTACACCGATGCCGCCGGCCATGACTGCGCCTATTACGACACCACGCTGATGTTTCCGACCAATGTGGCGGATGCCAATGGCGGCGTTAATGTGCTCGACATGAGCGACCCCAGCAAGCCGGTCCTGACCGCACAATTACTGACGCCCGCCATGCTCTCGCCGCATGAGTCGCTGGTGCTGAGCAAGGAGCGCGGGGTACTCGCCGCTGTACTGGGCAACGCTGCCTTTGGGCCGGGCGTGATCGATGTCTACGATATTTCCATCGATTGCCGCCACCCGGTGCTGAAGTCGTCAGCACCCATCGGTGTACTCGGTCATGAGAGTGGTTTCTCGCCCGATGGCAAAACTTTCTATTCGGCATCGCCAAGCTCGCCCACGCTGACCGCCATTGACCTCAGCAACCTCTCGGTGCCGGTGCCCATCATCACCATCCCAATCAAGTCTCACGGCTTATCGATCAGCGCTGATGGCAATCGTGCCTATATCGCCGGTGGTGGTGCTAACAATCCCTTTGAGGAAAAAACGGCCGCCAATGCCCAGGGTGTGGTGATTCTTGATGTCTCCGAAATTCAGGCCCGCAAACCAACGCCCACGGTGCGCGAAGTTGGCCGCGTGACGTGGCCATCCATCAGCATTCCGCAAAACGCCATTCCCATCACCATCAAGGGCAAGCCCTATCTGGTGGAAATTGATGAGTTCACCGACTCCACGACTTCGCCCAGTGGCGCCGGCAATATTGGTGCTGGGCGCATCATCGACATCAGCGATGAGAGCAAACCGAAGGTGATTTCGAATTTGCGGCTGGCCGTGCACCAGCCCGAAAACAAGGCCGCGCGTGATGACGACCCTGGTGCCAATCTGCCCGTGCAGGGTTACGGCGGTCACTACTGCAATGTGCCGACACGCGTTGACCCGACCATCGTGGCCTGCAGCATGATTATTTCTGGGCTGCGCGTGTTTGATATTCGTGACCCGTTCAACCCGCGTGAAATCGCTTATTTCAATCCGCCAACGTTCCCCCGCAACTTTCCAGAGGAGAGCACCTGGGCCATGTCCAGCCCATCCTTCGTGCCTGAGCGCAAGGAAATTTGGTACACCGATGGCTATAGCGGCTTTTACGCCATACGCCTGACCAACGGAGCTTGGCCGAGCAACTGACGCCGGCCTTAGCCTCCACCGCTCATGGGCTGGGCCAGAATCCACAGCCCTGACGCGGTCAGTAACATCATCAACGCCAGCATGGGCAGTTGACTGACAGCAGCCTGACGCGACGACGCCAACAGCGCTGTCGCCTCGCGATGTGCGACATACACGCTAACGATATGCCCGAACACAATCAGGCCGACTTGGCTATGCCAGATCCAAGCCATGTCGGGCATGATCGGCCGGCGAAAAACATCCACCGTAGCGAACAGATTCCAACCCCAGCCAAAGGGATCGGAGAGCAGGCTGACGATCTTCACGCCCTGGGTAAAGATTAGCGTGTAGTAATGCGTGAGGTGGTAGACCAAGGCGATGGGCAGCAAGGAAAAAGCCAGGCGCAACGCCAGCTCGCGTGTGCTCACAGCAGTGCCGGTGATGCCACGGGCCAGCGCGACAAAAACCATGAACACCGTGAAGTAAATCAGCGGACTCAGCCATAGCCAGGTCAACTCATAAACGGTGTACCAAGGCCGCAGCTGCACATAAAAATACACCGGTGGTTTGCCCAGCCATGGCGTCAGGATATTGAAGGTATCGGCCCAGAACACATTGACCCAGGTGATGGTGCCGCGCAGGCCATCGAATGCGGTCGAGGCCAGCATGAAAAGTATGAAGACAACGAGGCTGTAGCTTTCCGCACGATGGCCGTTGAGCCCGCTGAAAGGCATGCGCCAGAGCAGTCGACCTTGCCGCCATTGCAACGGGGCCATCATGGCCACCAGACGCAGAAACACGCTGAAAAATTCGATATAGCGAAACCAGGCGCGCTGGCCGAGCAAGCTGACGCCGAGCAGATTCACCATGCTGTAGCCCAGCAGCAAACTCGCCAAGCCCTGCGGCGTGGTTTTGGCGAACAGCTCCAAGCTGATGAAGCCAACATAAAACAGCAGCGCCGGCCAGTACGCTAGGCGCTCGGGGTAATGATAACGCCCGTTACGCCAGGCCGCCGGCAAGGCATCGGTGATGACCCGCCACGGGCTGACGAAGCGAAAGACATCGCCCACGAATGCGGTCAGATAGGTGAACAGTAGGATGAACATGATCCAGAAAAAGGTCATGTTGAAATTCATGTAGGGGTTTTGCGTACCGAAAAAGCCAGTGGCGATGCACAGCAGCAGAAGCCCAACGCTGAGCCTGCGCAATACCGGCAACAGCGCTTGGCAACAGCGCGCAAACAGGCTCGGTGGGCGCTGCAAGGCTGGGTGTGGCGCCGATGTATCGACTGCAGCTGCGCCGATAAAGACCGCGACCAGCACGAAAGATGCGAGCAAGGCCGCCGCCGCGCCGTAGAGGTACATCCACAAGGGTACGGGCAGGTTATAGAGCTGGCCGAACGAGTGCGCACTGGCGAAGCTGGGGCAAGCCAGCATGGCCGACAAAAGAGTGGCCTTCACAAGTCGCGGGCTCAACGCGGCAGCACATCAATTTGCGCCAAGGTCAGGTGACTCTCGTGCAACTCCATGGCGAAATGGCCGCTGTGCTTTGGCGTCCACTCCACGCGAATATTTTTGTCAGCGAGCAGCGCCACACTGATGTCATCACCATGCAGATGCAGCGTGTCGTCGCGATCCGAAGCAACTTCCAAAGTAATGCTATCGCCGACACGCACGGCAAACTTCGCCGGCCCCGCCACACGCTGGCCGGCACGAACCTGCCAACGCAGCAGGTTGCCGACCTGAACCATCGGTGCATCAGGCGATGCCAGCGACTGCGCTGGTTTCGGCCATAACCACCAAAGCCCCGACAGCAATGTCAGCGTGAGCACAATGAAGATGATAAAGCGTAGATTCATGGCGCAATACTGGTAGTCATGAGAGTGGCCGATGACTCTAACAAATACCCGCTTCGGCGCAAGCGTCCTGCTCGCGCTTAAAGCCATCGTCTGCATCAACGCACTTCATCGAGGAATTAGCGCATGCATGCTGTGGTGACCGATGACCTCGCGCTCGCCACAGGGCATACTGCCAATCAAGAATAAAAGCGCATGGGGTGTGTGTTGACGAATAAGCCGAGCTGGCCACAAGCAGTTTTACTGGCGATGAGCATCCTCTCAGCACCTGCTGCATGGAGCGCCGAGGCAGTTAAGCAAGTGCCGGCGGAGCGCGAATCCGCCCTGCCCAATGCGCAAGAGCTGACGCTAACGCACTTGCAGGCGGAGATTGCCGACTTACAGGCCTTACTCGTCGGCCAGCTCCCGAAAAATGCCTCGCTACCGGCGCTCTTTGAAATTGACTTAAATGATCCGCAGGTCGTGGCGCAGCGTATTCGCTCGCTGCAAGAACGGCTAAACGCCGAGCCCGACGCTAAGCAAGCCACCGACTCTGCGCAAGCAGCACCAACGACTCCAGCCGATAACTTTGTCTTGTTGCGCCGTGAGCGCGACCGCCTGCGCCTAGGCTTTTTACAGCTGCCAGCTGAGCGCCGCACCGCGCTTATTGAGCAAGATCGCTTAAAGCGCGCGCAAGCCACGCTGCTCGCTGAGCAAGCAGCGTCGGCCAAGGCCTTGGCTGCAACCGAGCTCGCGCGCGACAATGCCTTAGCTGCCGCAACCGCCGCGCGAAATGACGGCGAGCGCGGGCTGGCCACCGAAGAGGCACGCCTGCTAGCACAGCTCAGCGAGCTCGCCGCGCTACGCCAGCAATGGGCTGACGCCAATCAAACCCAGCTCGATCAACGCCGTGAATTATTTGCCCGCTACGCCGCCGTATCACAGCGCACGCCATTGCCTAGCGCCCAAGCCGATGAACTCTACAACAGCATTCGTAGCGACCTAAAGAGCCTCCGCGAAGGCGCTACTCTGGCATTAGACAAGCTCAATAACCCCAGCCAAGTGCCTGCGCTTGAGGAGCAGCTATCGCTCAATGACGCACGCTTTGCTGTTCATGGTGAGCGTGTCGCGCGGATCATTCAGTTGCGCCAGCGCATTGGCCAGGAAACTGCACAGCTGCGCGAGCGTGAGCGTCAAGAGCGCTATAAAGACGCCAACATCAAGATGACTGGCCTGCAAACATTACAAGCGCAGCGAGTAATCCTGCTTGCACAACTGAGCCCTGAAAAGCGCGCCGAAGCGACAGGCTTTAATGCCACAGGCATGGCGCGTGTACTTGATGAAATTGCTCATGTACAGCTGATGGCGAACTGGTACCCCTTGCAGCGCACACATGACGCCCAAAGCCTCGTATCACTACTTCAAGACGTCTTTACCGCTGGTAAGTTCGGCATCGGCTTGCTGCAACTGCTGATTCTGATTGCCTTGGGTGTGTGGGTGCGGCGGCGTAGTCGCGACTGGATCAGCCACGCACGGCACTGGCTATCAGCACATGTGCTGCCAAAAAATCTGCGCGCTAGCATCGATCGCGCAGCCATTACTCTCACGGCCGTAGCCCGCGAACTAACGCTGCTGCTAAGCCTATACTTGGTATTTGACTGGCTCTATGCCCCAGCACAAAGCATTGCTGAGCTGGCCATGTTGCGTAAGCTGGCCTATGCCTATGGCTATTACGCGCTGGCTTTAGCGCTGATTCACCGTGTCTTTCTCACCGCCATCTCGCGTTATCGCGCCGTCAATAACGAGTTAAACCATAAGATTTTACGCTCACTTCGCTGGGTCGCACGCTGGGCCTTAGTGGTGAGTATTTACCTCATTCTGGCGCAGGCACTACTGGGTCGTGGCGCGCTTTATGGCATCGCTGAAGATGTTGCGACGTTTGGTGGATTAGTCGTGGCATGGCGGCTTATTCGGGCCTGGCGTAGCGAGGTCACACAAGCCTATTTGAGTTACTCACCGACCGGGCGCTTGGCCGAGCTAGTGCATAAAAGCCAAGACCATAGCTATGGTTTGATACTGGCAGCAGCAGCATTTATATTTGTTGCTGCGCGCGGCTTATGGACCTGGTTAAGCGATTTAGCGCTGGGCTTTGAGCAGACACGAAAGGCCCTAGCCTATCTGTTTCGGCGTCAGCTTGAGCGCCAATCACGCAATCACGCAGAGGCCATTAAACCTAGCGCGCTACCCGATGCACTGATGGCAGCACTGAGCGAAGAGGCCGCGGATGTCGAGCTCAGCATTGAACATTTCCCCAAGCTCGATGATGTAGTGAAAAAGGCCCTCGCGCTTAACGAGGGCGGCCATGGCGGCCTAATTGCCCTAACCGGTGATCGTGGTGCCGGTAAGACCACCTGGCTGATGGCACTGCAGCGTCATTTACCAAATGACATGGCCTGCGTTTACTACAGTATCGAAGAGCGTAACTACCATGCCGATAGCGCCTGCCTAGTGCTCTGTCGCGTGCTCGGCATAGCCGACACCACGGATCCAGAGCAGATCATTGCCCAGTTACACGCGCAGCGCCCGCAAGTCGTGCTACTCGACCTAGGTCAAAACTTCATGCTGCGCACTGTGGGAGGCTTGGCTGGCTACGATATCTTTGTACACATCGCGCAAGCCACGGTAGGTCGCGTGCTGTGGATCATTGCTTTCGCCTCATGGCCGTTTGAATACCTACAACGCATCCACCCTAACCGCGATGTCTATGATCAGCACTTAGCGCTGCCACCGTGGTCGGACCAGCGTATTGGTGAGCTCATTGACGCACGCATGGAGCTGGCCGGCTTCACCGCCGACTACGATAGCCTACTGAATAATGATGCGCTGACTCCTAGCCCAGCACCACTAGCCAATGATGAAGACGCGGAGCGCACTGCGGATCGCTACCACCGATTGGTCTGGGACTACGCCGATGGCAATCCGCGCTTGGCATTGCACTTTTTCCGCCTATCACTGAGTTGGCGTGGTGACAAACGTGTCGAGGTGCATTTATTCCCGATGCCGCCGATGAGTGCGCTTGAAGGCTTCGCCACGCGCACGCACTATGTCTTGGCGTGTTTGGTGCAGCATGAAAACCTCACCGCGGCTGAAGCCGCCGCGTCGCTATGCTTTGCCTTACATGAATGTCAGCGCGCTTTGTATTTACTGCATGAGCGCGGCTTTTTAACCGTCAGCGATGGTCAGCGCTATCGCGTCTCATCGCACTGGAACCGTGCTGTGCTGCGCTTTTTGCAGCGTAAAAAATTACTCGTGGTATGAGGCTTAAGCGATGAATGACGCCACGCAAATTTTACAATTTATCCGACCCGGCAGCGCCCCAACGGCGCTGATCATTATCGCCTTCGCTTGGGCCGCCGTGCAGCTCTTGCGCAAAGTCAGCGAGCAGCTCGGTGCGCGCATGGTCGACCGCCGACTAGCCATTAACCAGCTCGCGACCATCCTGCGTTTTGTGATTTACATTGGAACTATCGCCGCCATTGTACCGATAGTCTTTGTGCTCTCTGACGAAATGCTACTGGCCTTAGGCGGCACCATTGCCGTGACGCTGGGCTTTGCCTTTAAAGATCTGACGGCGTCGATTATCGCCGGCATCACTCTGCTTATCGACAAACCCTTTCAGGTCGGCGATCGCGTTAGCTTTGATGGTTATTATGGCGAAATCGTCGCCATTGGTTTGCGCTCGGTGCGGCTCGTCACGCTCGACGACAATCTCGTTACCATCCCCAACAATAAGTTCCTCAACGACAGTGTCTCTAGCGGTAATGCTGGCGAGCTCAATATGCTTATCCAGCTCGATTTCTTCATCGCTATTGATCAAGATCTCGCCGCAGCCAAGCGTATTGCCCGCGAGGCGATCACCAGCTGTCCTTATGCCTATCTCGATAAGCCATGGGCCGTTTTGGTGAATGAGGTCGTGCATGAGCAGTACTTTGCACTCCGCATTCGCACCAAGGTCTATGTCATGGATGTGCGTAATGAAAAGCTGCTGGAGTCCGATGTCACGGAGCGTATTGTGCGTGGTTTTGCTGAGGTCAATATTCAACGCCCAGCGATTTTATACCGCCTAGCGCCTCGCGAAAAAACCGATGCCGCGCAACTTGGCGAGCCCGGTACAGCGACAAATATCAGTCCCGTGAATCCAAGCCAACACGGCGGTAAGTCATGATGCCGCCGGTGAGCACAAAGAAACCCCGTAAGCGTTTATTCATTAAGTCAGAATACTCGCCAGAGCAGATTTTGCTACGGCGTATTGGTTTAATTGTCGGCTTGATTGCACTCGTACTGCTGATTTTTTGGGTCGATCGCGATGGCATGAAAGACTCGCATGACGGCCACGTGAGCTTTAGCGATATTGCCTACTTTACCGCGGTGACTATTACTACCGTGGGCTATGGCGACATCGTGCCGGTCAGTGATCGCGCACGCATGGTTGACACTGTTTTGGTGACGCCACTGCGTTTGATCATCTGGTTTATTTTCTTGGGCACCACCTATGAGCTGGTGCTACAACGCTGGTTGGAGAGTCGTCGCATGACCCGTTTACAGAAATCCCTACGCAATCATGTGATCATTTGTGGCTATGGCCACAGCGGTGAAAGTGCCGCGCGCGAGGCCATCTCCCGCGGCACACCGATTGGCCAAGTGCTGATTATTGATCAACACGCCGAGAACTTAAAAACCGCCGCAGAGCATGGCCACATTGGTCTACTGGGCGATGCCACCAGCGAGGAGATTCTCCGCGATGCCGGTGTTGATAATGCGAAAGCTGTGCTGATCTGCCTCGGCCGCGATGATGCCGCCGTGCTCACCGTACTGACCACGCGTCATTTGAATCCACTGGTACGTATTATTGCTTCGGTAAACGAAGAGGAAAACATCAAGATCGTTCGACAGGCAGGCGCCGATGCCATTGTCGCGCCATCCATAGTCGGCGGCTATCTGATGGCCGACTCTGTCGAGTCTTCATATGTGGCGGAC
>JBDSQT010000058.1:0-5729 GCA_039929665.1 Paraperlucidibaca sp. | reverse complement strand
GGTGTCCTTGAGCGTCAATTCAGCAACTACTACAAAGAAGCTGCGCGTATGCGCGGTGCAACGGGTGAAAACCTGCTGCAGTTGTTGGAATCACGTTTAGACAATGTGGTGTATCGCATGGGCTTTGGTGCTACTCGCTCCGAATCTCGTCAATTGGTTAGTCACCGCGCAATCTTGGTCAATGGCGTTCGCGTCAACGTGGCCTCGATTCAAGTGGCGCCAGGCGATATCGTCACCGTTCATGAAAAAGCTAAAAACCAAGTTCGCGTGAAAAACGCCTTGGAATTGGCTGCTCAACGCGGTGTGCCAGTTTGGCTTCAGGTGGATACCACCAAGCTCGAAGGTACATTTAAGACTCGTCCGGAACGCTCCGACTTGTCCTCTGAAATCAACGAAAACTTGATCGTTGAACTGTACTCCAAGTAATCGCTTGATTTGAGGGTGTCGTCCATGTCACAGGTTAATGAGTTTCTGACGCCGCGCAGCATCGCTGTGCAGGCCGTCAGCGCTACCCGCGCCAAGGTCACCCTGGAGCCGCTTGAACGCGGCTTCGGTCATACGCTGGGCAATGCTTTGCGCCGTATTTTGTTGTCTTCCATGCCCGGTGCGGCAGTGGTTGATGTCGAAATTGAAGGTGTAGAGCATGAATACAGCGCTATTGAAGGTGTGCAGGAAGATGTCATTGAAATCCTGTTAAACCTGAAAGGCTTGGCACTGAAATTGTTTGAACAGCAAGAAGCCATCTTAGCAATTGATGCTAAAGGTCCTTGCGTCGTGACCGCTGCTGACTTGTCGTTGCCGCACAACTGTGAAGTGGTTAATCCCTCGCATGTGATTGCAACCTTGGGCGCTAACGCGCACTTGAAAATGAAGCTTCGTGTTGCACGTGGTCGTGGCTATGAGCCAGCCGATGGTCGTTACGAAGGCGAAGAAACACGTCCTATTGGTCGTCTGTTGTTGGATGCTTCGTTCAGCCCGATTCGTCGTGTTGCTTATGTCGTGGAAAGTGCGCGTGTTGAACAGCGTACTGACTTAGACAAACTGGTTATTGATCTGGAAACAAACGGTACCATCGATGCTGAAGAAGCGATTCGTCGTGCAGCTACGGTGTTACAACAGCAAATCGCCGTTTTCGTTGATTTGGAAGCAGATAGCCCATCCGTGGCTCCGCTACCTGGCAATGATGTCGACCCGATTCTGTTGCGTCCAGTTGATGATCTGGAGTTGACCGTTCGTTCGGCTAACTGCTTAAAAGCTGAAAATATTTACTACATCGGTGATCTGGTTCAGCGCACTGAAGTGGAGTTGTTGAAGACGCCGAACTTAGGCAAGAAATCATTGACCGAAATCAAAGATGTCTTGGCTTCCAAAGGCTTGTCTTTGGGTATGCGCTTGGAGAACTGGCCACCAGCTAGCCTGCGCAATGACGACCGTTTGAATTTTCGCGGCCGTTAATCGGCAACTGAATTAGTGTAGGAAGACTGCCATGCGTCATCGTAATAGTAATGTAAAACTCGGCCGTACCAGTGCTCACCGTAATGCTATGTTTAAAAACATGGCGGTGTCACTGTTTGAGCATGAGCTGATTCGCACAACCTTGCCGAAAGCAAAAGAACTGCGTCGCGTGGCAGAGCCTCTGATCACGCTGGCTAAAAATGACACAGTGGCTAATCGCCGCTTGGCATTTGCCCGCACCCGTTCGAAAGAAATGGTTGGCAAGCTCTTCACCGTGCTTGGCCCACGCTACAAAGAGCGCAGCGGCGGCTATCTGCGTGTGTTGAAGGCTGGCAATCGCCCAGGCGACAACGCACCAATGGCTTATGTTGAGCTTGTAGGCCGTGTTATCGCAGGTCCAGCGATTGATGCTGAATAAGCATTAAGCACTGAACATGTGAGTCAAAAAAGCCAGCGCAAGCTGGCTTTTTTGTATCTGGAAATTGATAAGGTCGCTTCCTGCTTATCTTTGCGGAAGAGTCTGCTAACTCCTCCGCAAAGTGCTCGGTGTTACAAAAGTGCTTTCAAGAAGCGCCCAGTATGCGATGCCTCAGTGGCTGCTACTTGCTCCGGTGTGCCTTCAGCGATGATCATGCCACCACCATCGCCACCTTCAGGGCCTAGGTCGATTACCCAGTCGGCGGTCTTGATGACATCTAAGTTATGCTCGATCACCACGATAGTATTGCCGGCGTCACGAAGGCGATGGAGCACGCCCAGTAGTTGTTCAATATCGTGAAAATGCAGACCAGTTGTGGGTTCGTCCAAGATATACAGTGTCCGTCCTGTATCGCGCTTAGACAGCTCGCGAGCCAGCTTTACACGCTGCGCTTCACCACCAGATAGCGTGGTGGCGGCTTGGCCTAGCGTGATGTATGACAGGCCAACATCCATGAGTGTTTGCAGCTTGCGCGCAAGGGCTGGAATAGCATCGAAAAACTCACGCGCCACCTCAACTGTCATGCCTAAAACTTCAGTGATGGTTTTGTTTTTGTAGCGCACATCTAAGGTTTCACGGTTGTAGCGCATGCCTTTGCAGACATCGCAGGATACATAGACATCAGGCAGAAAATGCATTTCTACTTTAATGACGCCATCGCCCTGGCAGGCTTCGCAACGCCCGCCTTTAACGTTAAATGAGAATCGGCCGGGCCCATAACCGCGCGAGCGTGCTTCTTGGGTGCCTGCAAACAGCTCACGAATAGGTGTGAAGAGGCCAGTATATGTTGCTGGGTTTGAACGCGGTGTGCGGCCAATAGGGCTTTGATCAATATCGACGACTTTATCGAGTTGATCCATGCCCTCTATAGCGTCGTGCTCAGCGGGATTACGTTCGCCAGCGCCATTAAGCTTGGTGGCGGCAATAGGAAATAAGGTGCCGTTGATCAGTGTTGATTTACCGGAGCCAGACACGCCGGTGATGCAGGTCATCAAACCCAGTGGAATAGCTGCAGTGACCGCTTTAAGGTTGTTGCCGCGCGCGCCGATAATGCGTAATTGGGCTTTCGGGTCCGGTGTATGACGCTGTGCAGGGACCGCAATGCGACGCCGTCCAGAAAGATAATCGCCAGTTACTGACTCGGTGCAATTGATGATGTCGTCAACCTTGCCGCTAGCAATGATGCGACCGCCATGAGCGCCCGCACCGGGGCCGATATCAATAACAAAGTCGGCGGCGCGAATAGCATCTTCGTCATGCTCAACCACCAGTACGCTATTACCCAAGTCACGCAGATGAATCAGCGTGCTGAGCAGGCGCTCATTGTCACGCTGATGCAAGCCAATCGACGGTTCATCGAGTACATACATGACGCCGACGAGGCCAGCACCAATTTGCGATGCTAAGCGAATGCGCTGTGCTTCGCCGCCGGAAAGTGTTTCGGCGGAGCGGTCTAGGCTTAAATAATCGAGGCCGACATTGACTAAGAACTGTAGGCGGTCGCGGATTTCTTTAAGAATTTTTTCAGCGATATCGCCTTTGGCACCTGGCAGTTTTAACGTGTGAAAATAGGCATTGGCCTTGGCGATCGGTAGGCGTGAGATCGTCGGTAAGTTGGTGTCACCGACAAATACGTGGCGTGACTCTCGGCGTAGGCGTGAACCGCCGCAATCGCTGCACGGGGCGGAGTTCAAAAACTGCGATAAATCTTCGCGTACGCTGGCGGAATCAGTTTCGCGGTAGCGTCGCTCAAGATTGGTCAGAATGCCTTCGAATGGGTGCGCGCGCTGCACTTGTCGGCCGCGATCACCTAAATAAGTGAAGGTAATGTCTTCCGTGCCTGAGCCACTCAGTAGCGATTTTCTGAGCTTGGCCGAGAGCTCATCCCATGGCGTATCGAGGCTAAATTGATAGTGTGCCGCTAGGGATTCAAGCATGGCGTAATAATAGAAGTTGCGTCTATCCCAGCCGCGAATAGCGCCTTGCGATAAGGACAGTTCGGGGTGGGCGATGAGTCGACGCTCATCGAAGTATTGCTTAACGCCTAGACCATCGCAGCTCTGACAGGCACCCGCGGGGTTGTTAAACGAAAACAGCCGCGGCTCCAGCTCACTCAGCGCATAGCCGCAATGCGCGCAACTAAAGCGTGCTGAGAACACCAGTTCGGCGCCGTCTTCGGTCATCGGCACAACCCATGCGATGCCATCGGCAATGCGCAGGGCGGTTTCAAACGACTCGGCTAAGCGTAGCTGCAGATCGGGACGAACTTTGAAGCGATCGACGACAACTTCGATGGTGTGCTTTTTCTGCTTATCGAGCGCGGGTGCTTCATCGAGATCCACGACGATGCCATTGATGCGAGCGCGCACGAAGCCTTCCGCACGAAGCTTATCGAAGACATGTAAATGCTCGCCTTTACGCTCACGGACAATAGGCGCCAAGAGTATCAGTGCCGTGCCTTCGGGCATTGCTAAGACATGATCGACCATTTGGCTGACGGTTTGTGCTGCAAGTTCAACATCGTGCTCAGGGCAGCGTGGTGTCCCCGCACGAGCAAACAGCAGGCGCAAGTAGTCATGAATTTCGGTAATGGTGCCAACCGTGGAGCGCGGGTTGTGCGATGTCGATTTTTGCTCAATGGAAATCGCTGGCGATAGGCCTTCGATGTGATCGACATCGGGCTTTTCCATCAACGATAGAAACTGTCGGGCATAGGCCGAAAGCGACTCGACATAGCGGCGCTGGCCCTCGGCATACAGCGTATCGAAAGCAAGTGATGATTTGCCTGAGCCGGAAAGCCCGGTGATAACGACAAATTGATCGCGAGGAATATCGATATCGATATTTTTCAGGTTGTGCGTGCGAGCACCGCGCACCTTAATGCTATTCATGCCAAACCTTGGAAAAAGACAATTCATCAGTATACGCAAAAGCACCGCTGATCCGCAGACTAATGCGTCAGGTCAAAGCCTAGACAGGGATAAATTCCGTGACTGTGCGTGGCGCGAGTCGGTGCTAGAATCAGCGCCCCAGTTTTCCCTAGACAGGCCAGCATGTCTGCAATGACCTCCGGCGAACGCCACGCCGTCTTTTCTCTGGCCACTATTTTCTCACTGCGCATGGTCGGCTTGTTCATGATCCTGCCGGTATTCTCAGTTTATGGTGCCGCCTTAAATGGTGCCACGCCATTGCTCATTGGTGTCGCGGTTGGTAGCTATGGCCTCGCGCAACTACTGCTGCAAATTCCCTTTGGTCTATGGGCTGATCGATTCGACCGCAAAAAGTTGATCATGATTGGCCTCGTGCTGTTTGTCATTGGTGGCGCAGTAGCGGCGTCAGCGACCAGTATTTGGTGGGTCATTGTTGGCCGCTTCTTGCAGGGCGCGGGTGCTATTTCCGCGGTAGTCATGGCCTTGTTGTCCGATCTTGTGCGCGATGAGCATCGCACCCGAGCGATGGCGGTGGTCGGCATGAGCATTGGTATTTCCTTCGCCATCGCCTTTGTTTTAGGGCCTTGGGTAGCCGATATCTTTGGCTTGTCAGGCTTGTTTTGGGTTACCAGTGTCATGGGTGTGTTGGCGATGGTTCTGTGCTTATGGCGTGTGCCGCGCGCACGACAAGCCCAGCGTCAGCTACCGCCACACTACCTAACGCATTTGCGCGAGATGCTCGCTGTGCCTGAGTTGCGCCGCCTGAACCTGGGCATCTTCACTTTGCACTTAGTGATGACGGCTTGCTTTGTCTCGTTGCCGCCGCTTTTAGTCACGGCGGGCTTACCCGTCAGTCAGCATGGCTG
>JBDSQT010000057.1:0-3420 GCA_039929665.1 Paraperlucidibaca sp. | reverse complement strand
TGGCGATATTAACGACTTTGCCGACCAGATCTGAGTTCACGCGCTGAGTGAAGTCTTCGAGATTTAAGTCGATGTCTTCGACGCGGCCAGAGAGTTTAGCGGCGAAGTAATAGCGTAAATACTCAGGGTTTAGGTGCTGCAAATAGGTCTGCGCTTGAATAAACGTCCCGCGCGACTTCGACATTTTCTGGCCGTTGACGGTCAAAAAGCCATGTGCGAATACGCCAGTGGGTTTACGGAAGCCGGCACCCTCGAGCATGGCTGGCCAAAACAACGCGTGAAAATAGACGATGTCTTTACCAATGAAGTGATAAAGCTCGGTGTCGCTACCTTCGCGCCAGTAGTCATCGAAGTTAAGCTCTGGCGTGCGCGCGCAGAGGTTTTTGAAGCTGGCCATATAGCCAATCGGCGCATCGAGCCAGACATAGAAGTATTTGCCCGGTGCATCGGGAATCTCAAAGCCGAAATAGGGCGAGTCGCGTGAGATATCCCAGTCCGCCAAGCCAGACTCAAACCATTCGGCGAGCTTGTTAGCGACTTCGTTTTGCAAGCTGCCGCTGCGTGTCCATTCGCGCAACATGGCTTCAAAATGTGGCAGCTGGAAAAAGTAGTGCAGGGACTCTTTCTCAATGGGTGTACCGCCAGAAATGGTGGAGCGCGGATTCTTCAGTTCGGTCGGCGAGTAGGTGGCGCTACAGACTTCGCAGGAGTCGCCGTACTGATCTTGCGCGGCGCACTTAGGGCATTCGCCTTTAATAAAGCGATCGGCCAAAAATAAGCCTTTTTCTGGATCAAACAGCTGATTGATCGAGCGCGTAGCGATGTGTTGGCCTTGTTGTAATGGCGCGGTGCTACCCGCGACACCATCACGCAAACGCGTGTAGATGGTGCGCGAGAGTGTTTCGTTTTCTGGCGAGTGCGTGGAGTGGTAATTGTCGAAAACCACATTGAAGCCGGCGAAATCACGCTCGTGGTCAGCTTTAACGTGGGCAATTTGTGCTTCCGGCGTCACCCCGTTTTGCTCGGCTTTCAGCATGATGGCGGTGCCATGGGCATCGTCGGCGCAGACATAGCGGCAGTCGTGGCCACGCGCGCGTTGGAAACGCACCCAAATATCAGTCTGAATGTATTCCACTAAATGACCTAAGTGGATGGGGCCGTTGGCGTAAGGCAGGGCACTGGTTACCAGTAAGCGACGAGTCATGGCACACTAATTCTTAAAATAATCAAGTCGCGCATCATACCACTGTGTGAGCGCCAACACGGAGTCTAGACCAGCTCAATCGCAACGACGCGAGTGCAGTGATCGATGCGCCCAACGATTATATGAAAGGCGCTGTGCACTCAGGCGAGCGTGCAGCGGCACGCACTTATTGCCCGTGCAAGGACTAGCGCGGTGAGCTAGCATAAGCCCCTTGTTTTTTGCTATGAGGGCCAATGCCCATGCCCATTTCCCAAGCGGCTGTTGAAGCCATTCTTGCCGCCCACAGCGACCCTTATTTAGGCAGCGCGGCTAACTACGCCATGCTGGCGCGCGCTGGCGACACACAAGTCACCGATGATGGCCGTGTGTTTGTCCACATCGTTTTGCCTTATCCGCATCGTGACCCTGCTACTGCGTTTTCTGCGCCACTCGAGGCCGCATTGCACGTTGCTGGTGCGCGTGATGTGCATATTCGCTGGTCGCATGAGATCCCCCGCATCAAGCCGCAAGGTGAGGTTGCCCCGCTGACGCTGGCGCGCAATGTCATTGCCGTGGCCTCGGGAAAAGGCGGTGTCGGTAAGTCGACAACGGCGGTAAATTTGGCGCTGGCCTTAGCGCGCGAAGGCGCCAAAGTGGGCCTGCTCGATGCTGATATTTACGGTCCCAGCCTGCCCACCATGCTCGGTATCGGCAACGGCAAATATCCCGACACCGTCGATGATGCGTGGTTTGTACCGCATCATGGCCATGGCGTTGATGTCATGTCGATAGGCTTTCTATTGCAAGGCGACAGCCCTGTAGTCTGGCGCGGCCCGAAAGCCACGGGTGCATTGATTCAGTTGGTCTCACAAACACGCTGGTCGAGCTTGGACTATTTGATTGTCGATATGCCGCCGGGCACTGGCGACATTCAGCTGACGCTGGCTCAGCGGGTGCCGGTCGCTGGCGCAGTGATCGTCACTACGCCACAAGACATCGCCACACTGGATGCGAAAAAAGGCATCGAGATGTTCCGCAAAGTCGACATCACCGTGCTCGGTATTGTCGAGAATATGTCGCAGCACATCTGCAGTAATTGCGGCCATACCGAGGCGATTTTTGGCTCTGGCGGTGGTGTGCAAATGGCCGAGCAATACGACACACCTTTATTGGCACAGCTGCCCTTAGATAAGCGTATTCGTGAACAGTCCGATGCGGGTTTTCCAACGGTCGTGGCTGATCCCGACGGCTCCTTGGCGCAGCAATATACCGAGCTGGCGCGCCGAGTGGCAGCGCGTTTGGCGCTAGGCCAGCGTGTCGCCGACACCCGTATTCCCTTAAATCCATCCTCTACGAAGTGAGTCAGGCATGAGCATCAAATCAGATCATTGGATCCGTCGTATGGCTGAGAAGCAGGCCATGATTGAGCCCTTCGAGTATGGTCAAGTGCGCGAGCGTGATGGTCAGCGCATTGTCTCCTACGGCACCTCAAGCTATGGCTACGATGTGCGTTGCGCCAATGAGTTCAAGATTTTCACGAACATTAATTCGACCATTGTTGACCCGAAAAATTTCGATGAAAAGAGCTTTGTCGATGTCGTCTCCGATGTCTGCATCATCCCGCCCAATAGCTTCGCACTGGCGCGCACGGTCGAGTATTTCCGTATTCCGCGCAGCACCTTGGTGATCTGTTTGGGTAAGTCGACCTATGCCCGTTGCGGCATCATCGTCAACGTTACGCCGCTGGAGCCGGAATGGGAGGGTCATGTGACCTTGGAATTTTCCAACACCACCAATTTGCCAGCGAAAATCTATGCTAATGAAGGTGTAGCACAGATGTTATTTTTCGAATCTGATGAAGTCTGCGATACATCCTATAAAGATCGCGGCGGTAAATACCAAGGCCAGCGCGGCGTGACATTACCGAAAACCTAAGGCCCTAACACAACACTAAGAGCACATAGCCATGACTCATCGCGCCACGATCGATTTTCTCTTAAACGACTGGCTCGATGCGCCGGCGCTGTGCCAGCGACCATTTCACGCCGACCATAGCAGCGACACCTTCGCTGCGGTGCTGGACTTAAGCGAGCAGCTCGCGGCTGAACAGTTTGCGCCGATTAACCGCTTAGTCGATATCGAAGAGCCAGCGTTCGATGGCGAACGCGTGCTGCTGCCGCCGCAAACCGAAATCGCGCTGAACTGCTATAGCGAAGCCGGTCTGATGGCCGCAAGCA
>JBDSQT010000056.1:0-11882 GCA_039929665.1 Paraperlucidibaca sp. | reverse complement strand
AGAGATGATTATGTCTATTCGGTTAGTAAGTGTTATGGCGGCCGCGCTGTTGGCGGCCTGTAGTGGTGGTGGGAGCGGCGGTGGTAATCCATTAAAGCCGGTTATTCCCGATATGCCAGGCCCTAATGCCGAGGTATTACCACAACAGCGCAGTTTGATTTATGCGTATCCAGCGCCTGGCCAAACGGAGATCATTCCGGCAACGCCGATAGCACTTCGCTTCTCTCACCCTGTGGGTAGCGAGTTCAATGTAAGCAACTTGGCGGCTAGATTTACCTTGTGTGAAGAGTCTCAGGTCAGCCCTCAGGGCCTGTGTGCTGCCGCCGGTAGAGTCGCCCTAAGCGCCGCGTTTGTGCCAATGAGCGGAGCTATGGTCGATCGCCGAGGTGTGATTTTAACGCCGGCTACTTTATTGAAAGAGAAAACTCAGTATCGCCTAAGTAGTAATGGCTTGTTGCTTGATACAGGTGCGGGCGGCACTGCAGGGACATTGCGTAATGTCGCAGTACAGGCGGCCTTACCCGGTCAGCCACTGATCTTCACCACGCGAGCGGCGCTAGAAGGCCCTGTTAATGCTCGAAGCACCAACATCACGGCATTTGATGTTGAGCACATCACACCAAATCCAAGCAGCTTTTTACTTGGCGATGAGGGCATTGGTCTCTTAGATTTTTCTACGATTCGCCTACAGTTTACCCAGCCAATTGACATAAAAACGCTGCGCTACGGCAGTTCTGCAGCCGATACAGTCAGGCTAACTGATGGAAGCGGAGCATTAGTTCCTGCAACAGTTTTGGTCAGCGGTAATCAGCTATCAATTGATCCAGTTGCCGATTTAGATTCGACACAGCGATATACGCTGCGCCTATCGCCCGTATTAAAGAGTTTAAAGGGCACGGCTTTTGGTGCGCAATCAGCATTTGCCGCATTCACTTTTACGCCGCTTAAGACCACGCAATCTTCAAGTGCAAAAAGCTTGATTCCAACCTCGGGCTTATCGCTGTTGCTCGGCACACCGGTAAACGAAGTGCCCGTTGCCTCACCACTACTTGGTCAGGGTGCACGTGCGCCCAAGCCACAAGCGCAAGGCCAGCTCATTGCAGACCTTGGTTTGCCGGCTAACTTGCCATTTGCTGCGTCAATTGCACCACTACGTGTTCGTAAGAATAGTCAGCTCACGGCCGCGAGCTTGGTCGTAAAACTCGATGGTGTGGTGCCAGCAAATCTGCAAACTGACACACTGACCATCAAGATGATTTCTGATGCGAATGGTTTCTTACTTCCTAACCGCTATAGCTTGTCGCCCGTTGCGCCCAGCCTAGTTACTTTAGAAATGGACATCGCGTTATCGGCAAAAAATAAGACATCAAATGGTGCCTTTACGCAGACCTTATTGCATGTGCCGGTGTCTGGCTTAGCCACATTTGATCAAGCTAATGAAACCATCACTATTGATGCGGTCGGCACCATTGAGATGAAAATTCTCGGCACTGATAATGCTATTGGGGTATTAGCACTTCAGTTGGTCGTGGATTTAAAGCAAAACCCCGTCGTTGATTTAGTGTTTGCCGATGATGGTGCCGCACCTCTGGTGAGCTCATGGGTGCCGGGCAACACAGTGCGTTTGCGTGACGGCCTGATGCTTAAACGCATTAACGCCATGGGTGCGGAGTCTTCGACCATTGATACGCTGATGGGCGGTACAGTGCCCGGCGGTCAACTTTTGCGTCCAGGCGATCCGGTCATCGTTAACTTTGATCGTGTCATGGATATCGATTCTTTCCGCGCCGCTGGTGCCTCACAGCCTATTCGCGTGTTGAATAACGGTGCGGCCGTGCCGTTTAGTTGGCGACTTGATGGCGTCTCGCTGGTCATTACGCCCGATGTGCCCTTTGCCCATGGTCAAAACTATAGTGTGCTGCTGGCTGCTAGTATCAAAAGCTTAGGTGGTCAGTCACTCATAACGCCACCCTTAAGCTTCTCCATGCCCAGTCTGGCCGCTGGCGATGCAACAGCAAATCCTGATGGTGGTCCTGATACTCGTCGCCCACCCGTTGTCTTGGGCGTTTATCCCGGATTCCCGTGTGGCGTCATGGCCACTACGCGTAATGTTGCGGCTAATATTCAAGGCAAATGCGCCGGTGGTAAAGCGAGCGATGAAGACATTCCATTGCCCTCGATCGACAGCCGTCGAGATATTTCAGTAACACTATCGCAAACCGTCATACGCACAGGCATCAATGCAGTCAACGCTGGCTCCATGTGCAATGACCCAAATGCTAGTTTCCGAGTAGAGCGGATTAATGCCTCCGGTACGTGTTTAGAGTCCGTAGCAGGTAAGCTGGGAGGTACAACTCGTGAGTTGCGCTTCACGCCAGACGACCCGTGGAAGGTCGGCGAGTTGTATCGCTATGTCCTAGGCTCTAGCGGACTAGGGACAGCCACATGTACGGCGAGCAGTATTTGCGGTACTAACAACTTGCCTTTGCAAACACAGCTTATTTCGCAAGCCTTCGCAAATGTCAGCAACCCGCAGCACGGCGGCCCTCCTATGGAGATCGTTTTCAAGGTCTCTGCTGTCCCTGCGCCTGGTTCAGTAGTAAATTTACGCTTATTGCCCAACGCCGATGTTGATGCGAACTTTCGCTATGAGCCACTGCGTAATGAGCTTCGCCCCGTGTGCGCAAATCAAAATAGCGCAGGCGTAGCGGCATTGCCATCGGGCTCTTGCGACACCCCTAATGGCGCCTTGCTATTACCTGATGTGACGCGCGCAGGTGGGTCTTTTAGCGGTGCAGCAAGACGTTTTGCCTTGGGTTGCATGGAAGGCGAGAGTGGTGGTGTTTGCGAAGATAAGCAATTTTTACGAGTCAGCTCGGCACTCTCTGCCACATTAACTGGCTTTAGTAAAAATGATGGTTCGCCAATTACGGATCAGGACTTTGCATCACTGTGCACAGCAACTGCCACCGGTGGCGGCGGCATTGACGTACTAATTGACCCTGGTCTGATTGTCACTAACGGCGCAGATATTTATGCTGAGATCGGCCTGTCATTGCAGGCATCGCCAGTCACTAACGTTATAAATGAGCTGATTAGCCTTATCCCAGTGCTCGGCCCCATCCTCACGGGCGCGATTGATCAGGGTGCTGACCTGCTGAATCAAATTGTTCCTATCGTGGTTGATCAGCCCTTGTTTACCGGCCCATTAGTGTTCCGTATGCGTCACCTGGCGCCGACTGCTGATGAGATGGGCACGCTAAATGGCACTGTTCGTGCTGAACGTATTCCTGGCAAGCTGAGGGGCAACTGTGCGGTTGACGCGCTTGATGGCAAGCTTAAGCCTAGGAACCCCAGCCTCTCGACGGTCATCAGTCTCTATACCGATATTCCGGAGATTGATGCAAAAGCCGATGTCGGTCTGTTGAAAACGCTGACGGATCTAGGCATTCCAGTAATTAGCGATATTACTGGGTTGACGGGCATTCCCATTGATCATGATGCGCGCAGCAATACGGACATCACTAACTTGAAGGTGAGTGGCACTGTGGAGTTCTTACCTGATGGTCGTCTGACCGCGCGATTGGTCAATGACGATCCCGTACGCTTATCGGCGAATCTAAGCGCGTTAGGAGGCTTGGTAGCAGGCAGCCTACATGTCATCGTGCCCAAAGATCGCTTTGTTTTGAACTCGGCGTTGGCGCCACTGAAAAACTGAAATACGCAGCATTAAAAAAGGGCGCCTAGGCGCCCTTTTTTAATATCAGCTACTAGCCTTTAGGCACCTAGGCGCGCAACCAAACGGTCCTTAGCATCCACCAAGTCTTTTGGCAGATTATACGCGAGCTTCTCGAACAGCTCTTCGTGCAGCTTGATTTCGATATCCCAGTCGGCTTTATCAAGGCTAATGACTTGCTCAAACTGCTCTTTGTTGAAGTCTAAGCCATTCCAGCGAATGTCTTCGTAGCGTGGGCTGATGCCCATGGCGTGTTCGACGCCCTGCGCTTCATTTTCGATACGATCGATCATCCATTTCAGTACGCGGGTGTTTTCACCAAAGCCGGGCCAGATGAACTGACCTTCGGCATTTTTGCGGAACCAGTTGGTTTTATAGATGCGTGGCAGCTTGGCACCAGCGGCTTCTAGTTTGGCGCCGAGATTCAGCCAATGTTGGAAGTAGTCGCTCATGTTGTAGCCGGCAAACGGCAGCATGGCGAAGGGGTCGCGGCGTACCACGCCTTGAGCGCCAAACGCTGCAGCAGTGGTCTCAGAGCCCATAGTTGCTGCCATATAGACGCCATCGACCCAGTTACGGGCTTCAGTCACCAAGGGCATGGTGTTGGCGCGACGACCGCCAAAGATGAAGGCATCAATGACCACGCCATCGGGGTTATCCCACTCGCTATCGAGCGCGGGATTATTGATGGCCGACACCGTGAAGCGTGAGTTCGGATGTGCAGCTTTGCGGCCACAGTCCGGCGTCCAGTCATTGCCCTGCCAATCGACTAAATGCGCGGGCGCATCGCCTAGGCCTTCCCACCAGACATCGCCGTCATCGGTGAGTGCGACGTTGGTGAAAATCACGTCTTTGTTCAGCGATAACATGCAGTTTGGGTTGGTTTTCATGTTGGTGCCGGGCGCGACACCGAAATAACCGGCTTCTGGGTTAATGGCGCGCAGCTGACCTTTGTCATCTGGCTTGATCCACGCGATGTCATCACCAATCGTGGTGACGCCCCAGCCGGGCATGCCGACCGGTGGAATCAGCATGGCGAAGTTGGTTTTGCCACAGGCCGAGGGGAAGGCGGCGGCCACGTGATATTTTTTACCTTGTGGGTTGGTTACGCCAAGGATGAGCATGTGCTCAGCCAGCCAGCCTTCATCGCGACCCATGGTTGAGGCGATACGGAGCGCGAAACATTTTTTGCCGAGCAGCGCGTTGCCGCCGTAGCCTGAGCCGTAAGACCAGATTTCGCGGGTCTCGGGGTAATGCACAATGTATTTTTCGGTGGGATTGCAAGGCCAGGAGACATCGGCTTGGCCAGGCTGCAGCGGTGCACCAACGGTGTGCATGCAAGGCACGAAGTCGCCATCGGCACCGAGTACATCAAATACAGCACGGCCCATGCGCGTCATTTTTTGCATGTTCACGGCAACATAAGCGCTGTCGGATAGTTCGATGCCGATATGAGCAATAGGCGAGCCTAGTGGGCCCATAGAAAATGGTACGACGTACATGGTGCGACCGAGCATGCAGCCATCAAACAACGGCTTTAGCGTGGTGCGCATCTCAGCAGGCGCCATCCAGTTATTGGTGGGGCCGGCGTCTTCTTTTTTCTCGGAACAAATATAGGTGCGGTCTTCAACGCGGGCGACATCGGATGGGTCAGTCCACGCCAAGTAAGAGTTAGGGCGTTTTTCAGCATTGAGCTTACGGAAGCTGCCAGCAGCAACCAGTGATTCGCAGAGGGTGTCGTACTCAGCATCGGAGCCATCGCACCAATGAATGGCGGCAGGTTTGCACAAGGCGGCCATCTCGGCGACCCACGCCACTAGGCGCGCGTGTTTGACATAGGCGGGAGCATTTACGGCAGCGTGTGTCATGACAACTCTCAAAAGCAGGGGAATGGCAACCGTGCCTGCGGCAACAGACCACAGCGGATTCAGTGGCTTACCATAAGGGCAACGGCAATTCGCGCAGATTATATGCGAAATTGCCCTGTTGTGGGGCGCAAAAAGACGGACAGCGCCTACCCGAGCGACTAAAGCGGTAGGCGAAAAATGAATTTGTCGTTGTTCGCTGCTTGCCCGTGGTCAGCGGTGGCCATCTGCGGGTAAAATGCGCCACTTTGTGAGCAATGCCTCTGAATGTGTCGCGAGCTACTTGCTCACGCGCGCGAGAGTAAGGCAGAGGCCTCAGTCAAATACGCAGGAGTGAGAAATGGGTCAGCGCACGTCGTTATATCAAGCACATGTCGCGCTCGATGCCCGTCTGGTGGATTTTGGCGGCTGGGATATGCCCGTGCAATACAGCTCGGTACTCGAAGAGCATCATGCTGTGCGCCGTGACCAAGGCATGTTTGATGTGTCGCACATGACGGTTTTGGAGCTCACTGGCCCCGATGCGCTGGCGTATTTGCGTCACCTCCTCGCTAATGATGTTGCCAAGCTGAAGGCGCCGGGCAAAGCCATTTACTCGCTGATGCTAAATGACGCAGGCCGCGTGCTTGATGACTTAATTGTCTATGCGCCGACACCGGAGCAGCCTGAGCTGTGGCGCGTTATCGTTAATTGCGGCACCCACGACAAAGACATTGCTTGGATGCAGCGCCAGTCCGCGAGTTATCGCATCAGCCTAAAAGAGCGCAGCGACTTAGCCATGATCGCAGTGCAGGGCCCGAATGCGCGCGCCACCGTTGCCAGCCTGATTGGCCCCGAGCGTGCTGAGCGCATTGCTGAACTTGCGTTGTTTCAGGGCGTGGACTTAGGCGATGACTGGTTCATCGCTCGCACCGGCTACACCGGCGAGGATGGCCTGGAAGTGCTGTTGCCTGCTGAGCAGTCCGAGGCATTTTGGCAGCAGTTACTTGACGCCGGTGTGCGCGCCTGTGGTCTTGGTGCGCGCGATACCTTGCGCTTAGAGGCCGGCATGCCGCTGTATGGCAATGACCTGAGCGAGAATGAATCACCGCTGAGCTCCAATGTTGCCTGGAGCATCGATTGGGCGCATGACTTCATTGGTAAAGCCGCCTTGGTGGCTGAGCGCGATGCCGGTGTCACGCATCACATGGTCGGCCTTGTGCTCGAAGGCAAAGGCGTGTTGCGCGCCCACATGCGTGTGGTCATTGAGGGTCTGGCCGATGGCGAAACGACCTCCGGCACATTCTCGCCAACACTGGAGCAAGCTATCGCTTTCGCGCGCATACCCGTCGGCGCTGCCACGCAGGCACATGTCGAGGTGCGCGGTAAATTATTGGCGGCGCGTATTGTGAAGCCGGTGTTTGTACGCCGTGGCACTGCCGTTATCTAAACCGAAATTACCCTTTTTAAACCTAGCAACTCGGCCCCGGCCGAATGAGAGACACCATGAGCCAATTACCTGCTGAATTGAAATACGCCGCCAGCCACGAGTGGGCTCGTCTGGACGGTGATGTTGTCACCGTTGGTATCACTGATCATGCGCAAGACGCGCTTGGCGATCTGGTGTTTGTTGAGCTGCCTAGCGTTGGCGATGTCATCAGCGCTGGCCAAGAGGCCGGTGTTGTGGAGTCGGTGAAAGCCGCATCGGATATCTATGCGCCGGTATCGGGCGAAATCATCGCCATCAACGAAGCCTTGGTCGACGCCCCCGAAATCGTTAACACCGAGCCCTATACCGGCGGCTGGCTGTACCAAATCAAAATCAGCGATGCCGCTGAGCTCGACAACTTGCTCAGCGCTGATGCATACGCTGCGCAGCAAGACCACTAAGCTGCACCGTTAGGAGTAAATGATGCCGTTTATCCCGCATACCGCTGGTGATGTGCGCCGCATGCTCGACACCTTGGGTGCCGAGTCGCTAGATACCTTGTTTGATGAGATTCCGCAGGCACTGCGCTGCAAGCCACTGACCGGCATTGCCGAAGGCCTGTCGGAAATGGATGTTACGCGCTTGATGCGTGAGCGTAGCGAGCAAGATGGTGGCGCGCTGTGTTTTTTGGGTGCCGGTGCTTACGAGCATCACATTCCAGCGGCGGTATGGGACTTGGCCTCGCGCGGTGAGTTTCTGACCGCCTACACGCCGTATCAGGCTGAGGCGTCACAGGGCACGCTGCAGGTCATTTACGAGTTCCAGTCGATGATGGCTCATCTCACCGCCATGGACGCGAGCAATGCCTCGGTCTACGACGGCGCCTCAGGCCTCGCGGAAGCTGTGCTGATGGCAATTCGTGCCAATAAGCGCTCGAAGTCACGCCGCATTTTAATGCCGCGCACCGTGTCGCCACTGTATCGCGCTGCCGCTCGTGCCATTGTCGAAGGTCAAGATATTGAGCTGGTTGAGCTTGATTATGACCATGCAACTGGTCGTGTTGATGCCGCTTCGCTAAGCGCTTACGAGGCCGATGACTTTGCCGCCTTGGTGATTCCGCAGCCGAACTTTTTTGGTGTGCTGGAAGATGTGCATGCGCTGACCGACTGGGCGCAAGCACAGGGCATGTTGGTGATTGCCGTGGTCAATCCGATGGCGTTGGCGTTATTTACACCGCCTGGCGAATGGGGCACTAGCGGTGTCGATATCGTCGTGGGTGAAGCTCAGCCGTTTGGTATTCCGCTGTCGTCTGGCGGGCCGTATTGCGGCTTTATGTGCTGCAAAATGGCGCATATTCGTCAAATGCCCGGTCGCATCATTGGCCGCACCGTCGATCTTGATGGCAAGCCTGGCTATGCCCTGACGCTACAGGCCCGCGAGCAGCACATTCGCCGCGCCAAAGCGACGTCGAATATCTGCACTAACCAAGGTTTGGCGATGACGGCGGCGACCATTTATTTGAGCCTGTTAGGCGCTGAAGGCTTGGAGCGCGTGGCCTTAGCCTCGCATGCAAACATCCTCACTCTGACCGCTAACCTACCCGCCGGTGCGACACCTGCCTTTGAATCGCCGGTGTTTCATGAGCAGGTCATTCGCTTGAACAAGCCGGCTGTGCAGGTATTGGCGCACATGGCTGAACGCGGTGTGTTGGCGGGGGTCGATTTGAGCGTGGAATATCCGGAGCTGGGTTCGGCCATCGTGGTGTGTACCACGGAGACAAAAAATGCCGCCGATTTGGCGCGCTACCGTGCAGCGCTCAGCGCTGCCTTGGCTTCGGAGTAATCGCCATGACTTTGATTTTTGAACGTGGTGAAGCGGGTCGTTACGCGAGCTCGCAAGCCCCTCAGCAACGTGCTGAGCTAAAGGCTGTGCCTGAGGCGCTGCGTCGCCGTACACGGCCAATTTTGCCGGAAGTGTCTGAGCTGCAAGTGGTGCGTCATTACACCAACTTGTCACGGAAGAACTTTGCCATCGATACGCAGTTTTATCCGCTGGGCTCCTGCACGATGAAGTACAACCCGCGCGGTGCGCATCGTGCGGCCATGCTGCCGGGTTTTTTGCATCGTCATCCACTGGCGCCAGAGTCGCACTCACAGGGCTATTTGGCTTGTCTTCATGAGCTGCAAGAAACGCTGATGGAAGTCACTGGCATGAAGGGCGTGTCGTTGACGCCGATGGCCGGTGCGCAGGGCGAGTTTGCCGGTGTGGCGATGATTCGCGCCTATCACCAAGCGCGCAACGACGAAGCGCGCACGGAAATGCTTATTCCGGCTGCGGCGCACGGCACCAACCCTGCGACAGCGGTGATGTGTGGTTACAAGGTGCGCGAGATCCCCGTGCTGGCAAATGGCGATGTCGACTTAGAGGCGCTGAAAGCCGCGGTCGGCCCACAAACGGCCGGTCTAATGATGACCAACCCATCGACCTGTGGCGTCTTTGAGCAACAGATCAAAGACATCGCCGAAGCGGTGCATACCGCGGGTGGCTTGCTGTATTACGACGGTGCCAACTTGAACGCGATCTTGGGCAAGGTCCGTCCCGGTGATATGGGCTTTGATGTCTTGCACATGAATTTGCACAAGACCTTCGCCACGCCCCATGGCGGCGGCGGCCCCGGTGCTGGCCCAGTGGGTGTGAGTGCGCGCTTGCTGCCGTACCTGCCAACGCCTATTGCTGGCAAAAATGACGACGGCAGCTATCGCTGGCTCACGGAGCAAGACATTCCCGGCAGCATCGGTCGCTTGTCGGCCTATATGGGCAACGCCGGTGTGCTGTTGCGCGCGGCTTACTATGCCTATGCGCTCGGTCGCGAAGGCTTACATCGCGTCGGTGAGTATTCCACGCTGAATGCCAACTACCTGATGAAGCGTTTGGCCGATGCCGGCTTCCAGCTCGCCTATCCTGAGCGTCGTGCCTCGCACGAGTTCATCATCAGCTTCGCCAAAGAGTCGAAAGCCTATGGTGTGAGTGCAATGGATATTGCTAAGCGTTTGCTGGACTATGGCTACCATGCACCGACAACGTACTTTCCGCTGCTGATACCGGAGTGCTTCCTCATTGAGCCGACTGAAACTGAGTCGCCCGATGAGCTTGATGGCTTTGCTGAAGCCTTGATCAAGATTCTGGAAGAGGTGAAAAATACGCCAGAGATGGTCAGGTCTGCACCGCATACCATGCCGGTTCGCCGCTTGGACGATGTGCGCGCGGCCCGCGAGCTGAACTTGGTGTGGCGTCCGCAGGCTTAAGCTGTCGTTGTTGCGTGAAAACTATCGCGATAAGCCCCCAGATGGGGGCTTGTTTTTTGCCCCATTAACACAGAGAAGACCATGACCGACTTGCCCCGTTTGCGCTTAAAAATCAATGAAGAGCGCCGTCTGCGCGAAGGCCATGTGTGGATTTTTTCCAACGAGGTCGACATTGCTGCGACGCCGCTGAAAGCCATGAATGCCGGCGATCAGGTGCTGGTCGAAGACAGCAAAGGCAAGGCCTTAGGTCTGGCTATCGTTAATCCGAACGCACTGATTTGCGCGCGCCTGTTTAATCGTGATGTCGCCCATCCCCTGTCGGCATCACTCTTTGTGCATCGCCTACAAATCGCCGAAAGCCTGCGCGAGCAATGGTTTGACGAGCCCTACTACCGTTTGGTGTATGGCGATAGCGATGGCTTGCCAGGTGTGGTCATCGACCGTTTTGGCGATATTTTTGTGGTGCAGATTTCCAATGCCGGCATGGAGCGTATGAAGTCGGAATTAGTCGACGCCCTTGTTAAAGTCTTTAAGCCGAGCGGCGTACTGTTTAAAAACGACGGCAAGATGCGTGTCGTCGAAGGCCTAGACTCCTATGTCGAAGTTGCCTACGGCGAAGTGCCTGACCGTGTGGCTTTGCGCGAAAATGGCGTGGCCTTTGAGGCACTGGTCCGCGATGGCCAAAAAACGGGCTGGTTTTACGATCACCGCGATGCCCGTGCGCGTTTAAAAGGCTTGGTTGAAGGCAAGCGCGTACTCGACGTGTTTTCTTATTTGGGCGGATGGGGTGTGCAAGCGGCAGCCTTCGGTGCCAGCGAAGTGCATTGTATTGATGGCTCAGAAAAAGCCTTAGACCAGCTCATGCGCAACGCCAAGCTCAACGGCGTTGAGTCACGCGTACAAACCTTGCAAGGCGATGCCTTCGAGGCACTGACCGCACTCAAGCAAGAGGGTGAGCGCTTCGATGTGGTAATCATCGATCCGCCCGCATTCATCACGCGCCGCAAAGATCATAAAGCTGGCCTGCTGGCCTATCGCCGCATCAATGAGCTTGGCATGCGCTTGCTTAACCGCGACGGCTTGTTAGTCAGTGCTTCATGCTCTATGCATCTCGGTCGTCATGAGTTGGTTGATGTTATCCGCGCCAGCTCGCGCCATGTCGACCGCCAAGCGCAGATTGTCCATCACGGGCATCAGGGTGCCGACCATCCTATCCACCCGGCCATTCCTGAAACGGAATACCTGAAGTCGGTGTTTGCTCGCGTGCTGCCGATATAGAAATCGCTTGCAGCGCTAAAGAAACTGGCTCTCGTGACGATAAGACCTTAAACCCTTAACGCGTCGCGAGCGCCCAGATGGCGGACTCTTCATTACTCCATGCTCTGTCGGAAGATGAGCTCGCGCATGCGCTCTTGCAGCAGCAAGTAGCGCTATTTGAACGCGCGCTCGATGACATTGATGGGCAAGATCACGGCTTAAACCATGCCGCGGCGCGTGTCGGCGGCCTGAAAAGCCCGGTGCCAGGCCTGTGGCTGGTGATCAATAACGACTTACAGATTCAGCATGCC
>JBDSQT010000055.1:0-8007 GCA_039929665.1 Paraperlucidibaca sp. | reverse complement strand
ATGGCACGGTTGAGTGCCGCTGAGGAGAATGTCGATAGCTTTGGTTATGTGGTCGAGAACGCGTGGTTAGGTTCGGTACTGCTGGCGGCGCTGCGGCAGTGTCCATCGGTACGCGTGTTGGATGGTGTGCGCGTGACGCACGTCGCGAGCGCGGCTGAGTGTGCGCAGGTGCGCTATAGCCATGCAAATGACGACGTGTTGCTAAGCCCGCGGCTGCTCATTGCCGCCGATGGTGCGCAGTCGCAGAGTCGCGCCTGGCTAGGCATTGATGTGCGCAGCCAAGCCTATGGCCAAACGGCCATTGTCACTGCCTGTGAAACCAGCTTGCCGCACCAGCAAGTCGCCTATGAGCGCTTCACCGCCGATGGCCCTATCGCGCTGCTGCCATTGCCCGATTTGCCGGTTACTCTGGCGGATGCGACAAAGCCGGGCTGCCGACGCTCCTTAGTCTGGGCCTTGAGCGACGCTGAGGCTGAACGTATTCAAGCGCTGGATGACGCGGCCTTTATGGTCGCGCTACAGCAAGCGTTTGGTCGCCGCGCCGGTCGTTTTGTGCGCGTTGGTCAGCGCCACGCGTATCCACTCGCGCTGATGGTCGCGGCCCAGCAAGTGCAGGGCCGCGCAGTGATTTTGGGTAATGCCGCGCACAGCCTGCATCCAGTAGCTGGCCAAGGCTATAACCTCTGTGTCCGCGATGCCTTGGTGCTCAGCGCGCAACTGGCAGCGGCTCATCAGCACGGTAAAGACATAGGCGATGCGAGTGACTTAGCCGCCTACGCTGCTGCGCGTGAGCAAGATCAATCACAAATTATTCGTTTCTCCGACAGCTTAGTGCGTGGCTTTTCCAGTGCAAATCCGGCGCTAAGCGTATTGCGCAACATCGGCCTAGTTGGTTTTGACGTGCTGCCTGGCGCTAAACCAGCGTTGGCGCGTTATGCCATGGGGCTCAATCATGCCTAAGCCAACAATGCATTTCGACATGATCGTGGTCGGCGCGGGCCTAGTTGGTAGTGCCTTCGTCTTGCGCTTGCGCCAACAGGCGATTGCCGGTGAGTTGCGTATTGCCGTGATCGAGCGCGCGCTGCCGCAGCAGCCGGCCTCGCCCGATGCGCATTGGGGGCTGCGCGTGTCGGCATTGTCGCCAGAAAGCGTGAGTCTGCTGCAAGACGCTGGTTTAAAAAGCCGTTGGCCACAATTACGCCCCGCGCCGTATGCCGATATGCGCGTGTGGGATGCCGATGGCACCGGCGCTGTGCATTTTAGTGCGCAAGCCGCGGGCGTGGAAAGCTTAGGCGTGCTGATGGAAAACGCGGCATTGCAAAGCGCGCTCTGGCAGCAACTCACGGCAGATGCCGGCTTGGCGATCTATGCGCCACAAGCCTGGACTCGTCTTGAGCGTACGCTGCATGACTGGTGTCTGACTCTGGCCGATGGCCAAGCGCTGCACGCGCCGCTGATCATTGCCGCCGATGGCGCGCAGTCTCGCGTACGCGCACAGGCTGGTATTACGGTGGCGCAGCGTGATTACCATCAGCATGGGCTGGTGTGTACCGTTAGTCACGCCACGCCGCACGAGTCCACGGCCTGGCAGCGCTTTTTACCGAGTGGCCCGCTGGCCTTTTTGCCCACCGATCATGCGCAGCAGTCGTCGATTGTTTGGACGTTGCCTAGCGAGCAGGCACAAGCACATTGCGCCATGCCCGTGGCGGAGTTTGAGCAGGCCTTGGCTCGCGCTTTCGAGCACAGATTGGGTGACATTCAGTTGCTTGGCGAGCGCGCCAGCTTTCCACTGATGGCGCAGCATGCCGAGCATTACGCCCGCGATGGCGTGGTGCTAATTGGCGATGCTGCGCACAGCATTCATCCGTTGGCAGGTCAGGGTGTCAACCTGGGCTTTCTCGATGTCGCCGCGCTAGTCGATGCGCTAGTCGCGCAACGCGAGGCCGGCTTGCCATGGACGCATGAGCGCGCGCAGCGTCAATACAGTCGCGCTCGCCGTGGTCACAATAGCTTGATGATGCACGCCATGAGCGGCTTTGATGCGCTGTTTGCCAGTGAGCTGCCAGCACTGCGTGTATTGCGCAATATGGGCATGAAGAGTTTTGAGCGTAGCGGACTGCTAAAGCGGCACATTGCACAAACGGCATTGCAGGGTCGCCGCTAAACTCGCTACCATGAGCTACAAAATAACAATAAAGCAGGTTTCCCTTCATGGCCGCTAAGCGCCTCAGTCTCGCCGACTCTTTCTTTCTTAATGCCGAATCTCGCGATGCCTATATGCATGTCGCTATGCTGCATCGTTACGCGCTGCCAGAGGGCGCTGGCCCGGATTGGGTGGCAAAGCTAATTGCGCACATGAAGAGCTTTCCGGTCGATCAATCACCGTTTAATCTGCGCTTACGAACCGGCCTTGGCAGCAAAGTGGTGCCGGCTTGGGAGGTCGATAATCGCATTGATATTGACTACCACCTGCGTCATGCCGGACTGCCGCATCCCGGTGGCGAGCGCGAGCTCGGCGTGCTCATTTCGCGCCTGCACAGCCAGCCGCTTGATAAAAATCGCCCGCTCTGGGAGTGCACAATCATTGAAGGCTTAAATGATGGCAGCTTTGCCGTCTACTTCAAGATTCATCACGCCTTAATGGATGGCATGTCGGGCTCGCGGACCATGAGCCGTTGCCTCAGTCCAGACCCAAGCAATACTGAAATGCCAGCATTTTGGGCCATGCCGCCACTAAAGCGCGCGAGTGCCGCGGTGCCCAAGGCAATTGCCAAGACGGCGCAGGCGCTTGCCCGCACCAGCGTGCTTAGTGTGCTGGGTCAGTCCTTTACGGCGTGGATGCGCATGCTGCGCGCGGCGCCCGAGTCGGGCTTGGTTGGCCCGTATCGCTCACCGAGCTGCTCGCTCAATGCCAGTGTGAGTCCGCAGCGCCGCTTTGCCACGCAAAGCTTGCCTACGGCGCGCATGAAAGCGGTAGCTGAGCGTGCCGGTGGTACGCTCAATGACGTGGTGCTGGCGGTCTGCTCTACAGCCTTGCGGCGTTATTTGCTGGAGCAAGGCGACTTGCCCGTAAAGCCGCTGGTGTCATCGATTCCGGTATCGCTGCGCACACTCGATGAAGCTGGTGAAGGCAATGGTATTAGCTTGGCATTGGCATCGTTGGGTACGCATATTGCCGATCCGAAAGCGCGTTTTGAGCATATCAAAGCCTCCATGCAAGCCAATAAAAATCTGCTCGGCACGCTTTCCAAGCCGGCTATGACGCTCTATACCAACTTGCTCATGGCGCCGTTTTTGATCGGCCAAATGACCGGACTGGCCGCACGCTCACAGCGCCCCATGTACAACACCATGGTGTCCAACGTGCCCGGCCCTACCGAAGTCTTGTATTTAAATGGTGCGCGCTTACTCAGCGCCTACCCGGTGTCACTGATTTTCAATGGTCAGGCGCTCAACATCACGCTGCTGTCGTATGACGGCCATATGCACTTTGGCTTTACCGCCTGCCGCGTGGCCTTGCCGCATGTGCAAAAAATCGCGGTATATTTGGGTGATGCGATGGCTGAGATGGAGCGCGATTTTGCAGGCAAAAACAGCGTTTCAGCGGCCTAAAGCCTACGGCAAGATTCGCAACTGCCGGCATCGTGGTGTGGAATTAAGTCGCCTGAAAGCGTATCCTCCGCGCGAAATCTTGTTCTGCGAGGCTGATTTTTGAGCGAATGTTCGCATTTGCTGGAGACTCAGCCTTTGGCAATGGTGCGACTGAGGAGTGAGCAATGACGCCAGACGTCATGGAAACAGCCAGTTACTGGTCTTTCGGCATCTTTCTACTCGGCATTGTCGGCATGTGTTGTTTCATGCTGTTCATCCCTTTTTTGCTGGGTGGCCGCGACTGGGGTCGTGCCAAAAACGATCCTTTCGAGTCCGGCATTGTGCCGCAAGGCGGCGCACGCCTGCGGGTCTCTGCCAAGTTTTATCTCGTCGCGATGTTCTTCGTGATCTTCGATGTTGAGGCATTATTTCTCTACGCCTGGGCAATATCGATTCGCGAGGCCGGCTGGATGGGCTTTATCGAAGCCGCTATCTTCATTTTTGTGCTGCTGGCGGGTCTGTTTTATCTCTGGCGTATTGGCGCGCTCGACTGGGCGCCTGAAGCTCGTCGCAAACGTGCCGCGCGTTTAGCCGCTGCCAAGAAAGCATCCTGAGGCTTATTGCATGAAATACACCCTCACCAAAATCGACCCGAACGCCGCCAACGACGTCTATCCGATTCAGCAAACACAAAAAGGTGTTCCTGATCCGATGGAGGAGCAGGTCAACAAAAACGTTTACTTCGGTCGCCTTGAAGACATGCTTCATGGTGCCGTGAACTGGGGTCGTAAAAACTCGCTGTGGCCCTATAACTTCGGCCTGTCGTGCTGCTATGTGGAAATGGCCACGGCCTTTACCGCGCCGCACGATGTTGCACGGTTTGGTGCCGAGGTGATTCGTGCCTCACCACGCCAGGCCGATGTGATGGTCGTTGCCGGCACCTGCTTTTTGAAAATGGCCCCGGTGGTTCAGCGTCTCTATGAGCAAATGCTCGAGCCGAAATGGGTGATTTCCATGGGTGCCTGCGCGAACTCCGGCGGCATGTATGACATTTATTCTGTGGTGCAGGGTGTCGATAAATTCCTGCCTGTTGATGTCTATATCCCTGGTTGCCCGCCACGCCCTGAGGCGTTCTTGCAGGCCCTGATGATCTTGCAAGAGCAAATCGGTAAAGAGCGCCGTCCGCTGTCATGGGCGATTGGTGATCAGGGTATATACAAACCCGAGCTCACGCCTAAGCGTGATGAGAAAAATGCTGCGCGCATCGAGGTGGTGAATTTACGCACCCCCGATAGCGTCTAAGGCCACTCCGAATTCACTTTGAGCGACGACAAGACTGATGCCTGATGACGTCTTAGTAACATCCAACGCCGCGCCAATCGCGGGTGCCGAGTTTGCCGTAGTACGCGAGCTCGGTGACCGTTTTGGCAGCGACCAGCTGGTTTTTCAGCCCACCAAAGACGGGGTGCCGACGCTATGGGTGCCGCGCAGTCTGATTCGCGATGTGCTGCGCTTTTTAAAGCAACTGCCTAAGCCCTACAGCATGCTCTATGACTTGTCGGCCGTGGATGAGCGTTTACGTAAACACCGCTATGGCTTGCCGCCTGCCGATTACACGATGTTCTATCACTTGCTGTCGATCGAGCGAAATAGCGATGTACGCATCAAAGTTGCGCTCTCGGCCGATGATCTGAGCATCCCCACGGTCATTCCGGTATTTGCTAACGCCAACTGGTATGAGCGTGAAGTGTTGGACTTGTTCGGCATCGACTTCCCTGGGCATCCGCAGCCTTTCCGTTTGCTGATGCCACGCACTTGGGTTGGTCATCCGCTGCGTAAAGACTACCCCGCGCGCGCCACCGAGTTTGATCCTTTCCAGCTCACCGCCTTGCGTCAAGACCAAGAGCAGGAAGCGTTGCGTTTCAACCCCGAAGAATGGGGCATGAAAAAGGGCAATGATGAGTCGGACTTCATGTTCCTCAACTTAGGCCCCAACCACCCGTCTGCGCACGGTGCCTTCCGCATTGTCTTGCAGCTCGACGGCGAAGAGATTCTCGATTGCGTACCTGATATTGGTTACCACCATCGCGGTGCGGAAAAAATGGCCGAGCGCCAGACCTGGCACAGCTTCATCCCGTACACCGATCGTATTGACTACCTCGGTGGCGTGATGAACAACATGCCCTATGTGCTGGCGGTCGAGCAGCTCGCTGGCATTCAGGTGCCGGCGCGTGTGCAAACCATCCGTATCATGATGTCGGAGTTTTTCCGCATCACCTCGCATCTGCTCTTTCTCGGCACCTATATTCAAGATTTCGGCGGCATGACCCCGATCTTCTTTATGTTCTCTGATCGCAAGAAAGCCTACGACGTCATTGAGGCTGTCACTGGTTTTCGTATGCACCCAGCATGGTTCCGCATCGGCGGTGTGGCGCATGACCTGCCGACGGGCTGGGAACGCTTGGTTCGTGAGTTCTTGGCGTGGATGCCGAAGCGCCTGAAAGAGTACGAAAAAGCCGCCATGCAAAATAGCGTGCTGAAAGATCGTGCCATCGATATTGCGAAATACACCAGTGCTGAAGCCATCGAATGGGGTGTGACGGGTCCTGGCTTGCGTGCCACCGGCGTCGACTTCGACCTGCGTAAGGCGCGGCCATATTCGGGCTACGAAAACTTTGATTTTGATGTGCCGCTGGCGCAAAACGGCGATGCCTACGACCGCGCTGTCGTGCGTATTGAAGAGATGCGTCAATCGCTGCGCATCATTCAGCAGTGTGTCGATAATATGCCGGCCGGCCCCTTCAAGGCCGATCACCCGCTATCGGTGCCACCACCGAAAGATCGCACGCTGCAAGATATTGAGACGCTGATTCACCACTTCACTAGCGTGTCGTGGGGTCCGGTGATGCCCGAAGGTGAGGCCAGCATCATGGTCGAAGCCACTAAAGGCATTAATAGTTACTACCTGACCTCAGATAAAAATACGATGAGCTACCGGACGCGTATCCGCACGCCCTCGTTTGCGCATTTGCAGCAAATTCCCTCGGTGATTCGCGGTGCGATGATCCCGGATCTTATTGCCTATTTGGCTTCCATTGACTTTGTCATGGCTGACGTTGACCGATAATGCAAACAGATAATCAAGCGCTGATTGCGACCAGCCGTTTTACCTTGTCGCCTCAAGAACGCACCGACATGGAGCACGCCAAGTCGCATTACCCCGACCCGCGCGCGGCCAGCATCGATGCCCTAAAAATCGTACAAGCCACGCATGGCTGGGTGCCTGATGGCGCTATTCCCGCCATTGCTGAGGTGCTGGGCATTCCGGCCGCCGATGTGGAGGGCGTGGCAACTTTTTACAGCCAGATTTTCCGCGTGCCCGTTGGTCGTCATATTGTCCGCCTTTGCGACTCCATGACCTGCTTCGTTAATGGCCATGAAGACGTGCTCGCCGCCATCACCGACACGCTCGGTATTGGCTATGGCGAAACCACTGCCGATGGCTGCTTCACACTGCTGCCGGTGTGCTGCCTGGGCAACTGTGACAAAGGCTCGACCATGATGATCGATGACGACACCCATGGCGGCTTAAGTCCTGAGAAAATCCCTGGCTTGCTGGAGCAGTACTCATGATGCTTTCTTCTGTCGGCCCGGCCAACCGCATTGCGCGCGCGGCGGAAACGCATCCGCTGACCTGGCGTTTACGTGACGATGGCCAAGCAGTTTGGCTAGATGAATACGAGTCGAAAGACGGCTATAGCGCCATGAAAAAAGCGCTGAAAACGCTGGCGCCGAATGAGATCTCTGCTCAAGTCAAAGATGCCGGCCTGAAAGGTCGCGGTGGTGCGGGCTTCCCGACTGGCGTGAAATGGGGCCTGATGCCGCCCAACGATGGCGTAACGCCACGTTACCTGCTCTGCAATGCCGATGAAATGGAACCTAATACGTGGAAAGATCGTCTGCTGATGGAGCAAATGCCGCATTTGCTCATCGAAGGCATGATCATCAGCGCTCGCGCGCTGGAGGCGCAGACGGGTTATATCTTCCTGCGGGGTGAATATGTCGATGCCGCGCGTAATCTTAAGCGCGCCCTCGATGAAGCTCGTGCGAAAGGCTATATCGGCCAAAATATTCTCGGCACCGGCGTGAACTTTGAGCTCTATGTGCACACCGGCGCTGGCCGCTACATTTGTGGCGAAGAAACGGCACTGATCAACTCGCTCGAAGGCCGCCGCGCCAATCCGCGCTCGAAGCCACCATTTCCGGCGGCGGTAGGTGTATGGGGCAAGCCGACCTGCGTCAATAACGTCGAAACACTGTCCAACGTACCGGCCATCATTGGTAATGGCGTGCTGTGGTACGCCGGTATCGCGCGCCCTGGCAGCGACGATCACGGCACTAAGATGATGGGCTTCT
>JBDSQT010000054.1:0-13351 GCA_039929665.1 Paraperlucidibaca sp. | reverse complement strand
GATTTCCATACGGCCGCGCACGGTTTTACCAATCAGCTTGGTGAAGCCAAGACCAACGTGCGCCGTAGCACCATCTTCATCGAGGAAGTTGGTGTCGTTGTGAACATAACCGCCGCCGGCGAGCACATACGGTGTGAATTCATCACGGTCGCCGAATGAGTACATCAATGAGCCGGTATAGGCTTGGCGGAAGTAGTTGGTGTCCTGCGTATTGTTGGTTTTTAGCGTGGCGCCGTTAGCGGCTAGTTCAACGGACCAACGCTCACCCCAGCTCGTAATGGGGATGCCAAGTGCGCCTATGACACCATAACCATTGTCAACATTTTGACGGGCATTGTCGGTGTTATTAAACATGGCACCAATATAGAAGTTGTAGACGCCCTGCGTTTGTTCGGGAACATCAGACAGTGCAGCGGAAGACGCACTAGCTAACAGAAGAGCTGCTGCCAAATGGGACATACGCATTTTGTGTACTCACAGTTATTTTTATACGAAGGTAAATTTACCATGCATATGTAAATAAAATAGACCGTACAGTGGATTTTTCGTAATTTTCTGTAAATGCATTTTTGCTATTTTCTCTGCGCGGTCTCGCCAAAAGTCCCAGCAGATAGCATACAATTCGCCGGTTACTTCCTGCGGTAATCTGCCGCTTTTACCGAGCCGCTCGCGTGTTGCGTATGCTGAGCGGCTTAAACGCAAGATGAGGACGAACCATGCAGATTGGTATCCCTGCGGAAACTCTGGCTGGCGAGACGCGTGTCGCTGCAACACCAGAGACCGTGAAAAAGTTTGTAGCCATGGGCTGCAAAGTCGTTGTGCAAGCCGGCGCTGGTGTAGCGGCTAGCTGCATCGATAGTGCCTATGAAGCTGCCGGTGCAAGCATTGCTGCTAGCGCCGCTGACGCCTTAAGTGCATCCGATATTGTGCTTAAAGTTGCTGCTCCTACGGCCGATGAAGTGGCCTTGATGAAGCAGGGCGCGACGGTCTTGGCGGCTTTTGCACCACATCAGAACAGCTACTTCGACGCCTATGCTGCTAAAGGCTTGACCTGCGTGGCGATGGAGTTGATTCCGCGCATCACTCGCGCGCAAAGCTCGGACATTCTTTCTTCGCAAGCCAACGTCGCTGGCTACAAAGCCGTGCTCATGGCCGCGAATGAATACGCCGGCTTGTTTCCCATGATGATGACGGCGGCAGGCACTATTAAGCCCGCTCGTACCGTGGTCTTGGGTGTCGGCGTGGCCGGCTTGCAAGCCATTGCTACTGCTAAGCGTTTAGGCGCGGTGGTGGAAGCCTCAGATTTGCGTCCCGCTGCTCGCGAGCAAGTCGAGTCGCTCGGTGGCCGTTGGTTAGATGTGCCGATGAGCGAAGACGAGAAAGCCAAAGCCCTGAGCACTGGCGGTTACGCATGGCAGCCATCGCCTGAGTACATTCGCGATCAAGCCGCTGTCGTTGATAAAGCCGTGTCAAATGCCAATATTGTCATTACCACTGCACAGATTCCTGGCCGTAAAGCGCCGATCTTAGTGAAAGCTGAGACGGTTGCGAAGATGAAACCAGGCTCGATCATTGTCGACATGGCCGTGAGCTCGGGTGGTAACGTCGAGGGCTCACTGCTCGATCAGACCGTGGTGACAGAAAACGGCGTGCGTATTGTCGGTATTGGCAACATTCCAGCACTGGTGGCGACTGAAGCATCTGCGCTTTATGCCCGCAACATGCTGAATTTCCTAGCGCCTATGCACAACAAAGAGACCAGCGAAATCGTCTTGAATCGTGAAGATGACATGGTTAAGCCCGCGCTAATCGTTGATGCCGGTACGGTCAACTACAAAAAACCGAATTGATCGGGAGCGTCTTAAATGATTGATATGTCTCAAGTGAATCAGCTGGCAGAACATGCCACCAGCGTGCCATTTGTCACCACCTTCACCATCTTCGTGCTGGCCATTTATGTTGGCTACTACGTGGTGTGGGGTGTGACACCTGCGCTGCACACACCCTTAATGGCGGTTACTAACGCATTGTCCGGCATCATTGTTGTCGGTGCCATGCTGCAGACCGTTGCTACAGGCGCCGATTCTGCCGCCCTGCAAACCATTACCCCTACCAGCCTGTTGGGCGCTTTCGCTGTTTTCTTGGCCAGTATCAACATCTTCGGCGGCTTTGCTGTCACCGAACGCATGCTTGATATGTTCAAGAAAAAGAAGAAGTAAGGAGCGACTCAGATGAGTGATTTTGCACAATACGCAGACTGGTTCTATTTAGTCGGTTCTGTTCTATTTATCCTGACCCTGCGCGGTTTGTCGGGCCCTAAAACCGCCATCATGGGCAACCGTTACGGCATGATCGGCATGGCACTGGCCATTTTGACCACGTTCTTTGTGGCACCGAACCCTGTGCTCGGTCTGATGATAGGCGCGATGATTGCTGGTGCGGTTATTGGCTTGGCTCGTGCACGCACGGTACCGATGACGCAAATGCCTGAAACGGTAGCGATGATGCACTCCTTGGTGGGTCTGTCGGCTGTCTGTATCGCTATCGCGGCTGTTCTACACGAAGGTATTCATCACGATGCATTGCACCGTTTTGAGCTCTTTGTGGGCTGCTTCATCGGCGCTATTACCTTCACCGCCTCGGTTTTTGCTTATGGCAAATTGGCCGCGAAAAAATGGGCGAAGTCGGTCAGCGGCGTGTGGGTAAAGCCGCTTCAAGCCATCTTGTTCTTTGGCATGATCGGCTTTGGCATGGTGTATTTCCGTACCGAAGATCTCAACGCCTTCTACGCGATGACCGCACTGGCCTTGGCTTTTGGCTTCATCTGGATTGCCCCTATCGGTGGTGGCGACATGCCCGTGGTGGTGTCGTTGCTGAACTCGTTCTCGGGTTGGGCAGCCGCCGGTATCGGCTTCACACTGAATAACCCCATGCTGATCATCGCGGGTTCGTTGGTGGGCTCCTCAGGCGCGATTCTCTCCTATGTCATGTGTAATGCCATGAACCGCTCCTTGCTGAACGTACTGTTTGGTGGTTTTGGCACGACAGCCGTGGCGGCAAGCACGGGCGATGGCACCGAGAGAAACTACAAGTCTGGTTCGGCTGAAGATGCTGCTTTCATGATGGCGAATGCCGACTCCGTGGTCATTGTGCCCGGTTATGGTTTGGCTCAAGCGCGTGCGCAAAACGCCGTGAAAGAGCTGGCGACTGTGCTGAAAGAGCAGGGCGTGAAAGTGCGCTATGCCATTCACCCAGTGGCGGGGCGTATGCCTGGTCACATGAATGTGCTGTTGGCTGAAGCCGATGTGCCTTACGAAGATGTCTGTGAGATGGACGAGATCAATAGCGATTTCCCATCAACCGACGTGGTGCTGGTGATTGGTGCCAATGATGTGGTCAACCCAGCTGCGAAAGACGACCCTACTTCACCTATCTATGGCATGCCGATTCTCGAAGCCAATCGCGCGCGTACCGTCATGGTGATTAAGCGCTCGATGGCAACCGGCTATGCCGGCCTCGATAACGACTTGTTCTACTTAGACAAAACCATGATGGTGTTTGGCGATGCCAAAAAAGTTTTGGAAGAAATGGTCAAAGGTGTAACAGGTGGCGGTCACTGATTTCGGTGAACTAGCCTCTCTACGACGCTGAAAAAAACCACGGCTTTGGCCGTGGTTTTTTTTAACCTGGTGTTAGCTCATTGCTTAAGCAAGAGCTGCTCAGTACGTACTTTACGCCGTAGTAGTTGCGCCAGTGCGGTGCTCACGGCGAGCAGGCCCATGCTTGCTGTCACCGTGACTAGCGAGCCATAGCCACTACAGTTAAGTGATGCGCTGCCGCACACATCCGCTGGTGTGCTAATCGGCTCATCCGAATAAATACAGCTAATACCAAATGCCTTGCCGGGCTCCATCGGATAGCCGTGGTGCTTGCGCAAGCGTTTGCGCAGACGAGCTAGCAGTGGGTCTTGCTCGGTGAATGCGAGGTCAGCTATGTGCAGGCGCGTGGGGTCCATTTTGCCGCCAGCGGCACCACAGACCACCAGCACATTACGATGACGGCGTGCATGTAGCGCTAGCGTGAGCTTGGCTTTTGCGTCATCACAGCAATCTAAAATGATATCGGGCTGTGGCGTGAGAATGTCATGGGCGTTTTCGCGACTGAGAAAGTCATCGACTACGCGCACCTTGCAGCGTGGGTTAATGTCGCGCACGCGCTCGGCTAAGACTTCCGCCTTGCCGCGACCAAAGGTCGAGCTCAGCGCGGGCAGCTGGCGGTTGATGTTGGAGGCTACTAAGACATCTAAATCCACTAGGGTGAGGGCGCCGATACCATTGCGTGCAAGTGCCTCTACGGCCCACGAGCCCACTCCGCCGAGGCCGACGATTAGTGCATGGCTATGCTGGAAGCGTTCAAGCGCGGCATCGCCATAGACACGGGCAACGCCGGCAAATCGGCGGGCATTATCATCGAGCAGGTCAGCGTCGTGCGCAGGGAGGAGATCTTCGGTCATAACGCTGGACGCAAGTGCCTCAGTTTAGGCTCGCGGGCAATGGGCAGCTGAGCAGGTAGGGGTCAAATAGTTGGCCTGCATAGAGTCGGCCATCGAAGGATTGTACGCTGCTAATGGCGCTGATGTGTTTGCCGGAGTCGGCAAAAATAACGCGACTAGCGCCACTCACGGGGTTGATGACATAGATCTTTGTCGGCGACTGTGAGGCCTGACGCTGCCAGTGCAGACCGAGGCCGATCAGCGATGGATAGGCGCTGCTGAGTAGTTCGCCAGTGCTGGCAAGGCTCAGGCCATCGAGTAAGGATAGGTTGGTGACGGCGGTACGCTCAATGAGCTGGCCGTCTTTGCTGCGAGTGAAGCGCACCAAGCCTTCACCCAAGGTTTGCGTGACCCAGAGTTTATCGCCGCGCACCACCACGCCATTGGCGATGGCAAATTGGTCGGCGGCGATGCGCCAACCTTGACCAGGGCGATACATCACCAGCGTGGCTTTGCGCTGCAAAAATATCCACTCGATGATGCTGGCACCATCGGCGCGCTCGTTGGTCACATACAGCGTGCCATCGGGGGCGATGGCGATGTCATTAGGTGCGCTGAGTAATCGCGAGGTGAGTTGCTCACGAAAGCGCAGTTGGTCATCAAGCACTTCATAGACCATGATGCTGTGCTGATCGCTGATTAGGTCGCGATCGTGGCTGATGACATAGAGGAACCAGTGATCATCGCGCTGTTGTAGTGCCATGCCATGCGGCCGAAAGCGAAAACCCTCAGGCTCGCCGACGCGCGGCAGCACCACCATGGACTTGCTGCTGGGCGTATAGGCATAGATGTCGCCGGTACGAGCGAAGTGGCGGCGATCGTGGCTGGAGATGAGCAGTCGTGGTGTCGGTGTGGCTTGTATAATGACCTTATCCGGGCCAGGGCCTGTGGCGATAAGCTGGCATTGTGCCATGCTTAACTCAGGGGTCACGGGCGTATCGGCAAAGCTTGCAGGGGCTAAAAACAAGCTGACCCACAGCAGAGAGTGGGTCAGTTGGCGTAGAGAACGTGGCATCGGCAGAACCTTATCTAGCAAGTGGATGGCTCAATGAGCACCAACTTACTCAGCGTCGGGCTTTTCTGCCAGCTCTTGCAGACGAGTGGTTTTCAGAGCAATGAGCTGTTGCGCATCTTCAGCTTGTTGTTGCAGGTCCGTAATGCGCGACTCCAGCTCATCATTCTCCGCCTTCAGGGCATCCACTGACTCTTGTGTCAGTGCTAAGGCCTCCGACGGTGTCGCGTTTTCTGGCATAGCCAGTGGCTCTTGCGCTGTTGCCTCCGATACCGGCTGACTAGCTTGCCACCAGCGCCAGCCCGCAAACGCTACGATTACCACTATTGCCAGCATAATCAGCCGTTTCATAACGATCTACCAAGCTAGTGCGCCACCGGTTTGGTACTCGGTGACACGGGTTTCAAAGAAGTTCTTTTCCTTGCGTAAGTCCATGATTTCGGACATCCACGGGAAGGGGTTCTTCACGCCCGGGAACTGTTCTGACAACCCTAACTGCACTAAGCGGCGGTTGGCAATATATTGCAAGTATTCTTCCATCATGGCGGCGTTCATGCCGAGCACGCCACGCGGCATGGTATCGCGGGCATATTCAACTTCCAGCTGAGTGCCTTCCAAAATCATTTGGGTAGCTTCTTGCTGGAATGCCTTGGTCCACAGTTGTGGGTTTTCGTTTTTGATCTGGTTAATGACATCGATGCCGAAGTTCACGTGCATGGACTCATCGCGCAGAATGTATTGGAACTGCTCGGCCACACCGGTCATTTTATTGCGACGACCCATGGAGAGAATCTGGGTGAAGCCACAGTAGAAGAAGGTGCCTTCGAGCACGCAGTAGAACGCGATTAAGTTACGCAGCAGGCGCTGATCAGCCTCTACGGTGCCAGTTTTAAAGCTCGGGTCGCTCAGGTTTTGCGTGTACTTCAAACCCCAGGCGGCCTTGCGCGCCACACTCGGCACTTCGCGATACATATTGAAGACTTCGCCCTCATCGATGCCCAGCGACTGAATGCAGTACTGATAGGCATGGGTGTGGATAGCTTCTTCAAAGGCTTGGCGCAGTAAGTACTGACGGCACTCTGGATTGGTGATGTGACGATACAGCGCGAGCACGAGGTTATTCGCCACCAAGGAGTCGGCGGTGGAGAAAAAGCCCAGTGAGCGCATGACAATCAGGCGCTCATCATCGGTGAGCTGACCATCGCCAGATTTCCACATGGACACGTCTTTCGACATGTTCACTTCCTGTGGCATCCAATGGTTGGCGCAGCCGTCGAGGTATTTTTGCCATGCCCACTCATACTTGAAGGGCACGAGTTGGTTGAGGTCGGCGCGGCAGTTGATCATGCGCTTATCATCGACACGAATACGCCCAGCACCCATTTCTAGGTCTTCTAAACCGGGCGCCGAGTCTAGCGCGGCCAATGCCGCCGCCGCACGCTCGTGAACTGAGCCTTCTACGGCATCTCGGGCTTCGTTGCTGACTCGGGTGATAGCCTCAGTGACGATGGCAGCAGGGGCCTCAAGTCCACGAGGGGCAGGTCCGGCTGCAGATGGTGCAGCAGAAACCATTGCTGCTGCCGGCGCTGCTGCTGGGTTCGTTGCAGGCTGCGCAGTTCTTGTCGGCGCAATCGGCTCTTGCGCAGGGGGCTTTTCGTCTGCATTGAAATCATCCCAACTAATCATGTGCGTATCTCCTAGAGCTTAAGCCTTATTGACAGGCTTCGCAGTCTGGATTGTCGATAGAGCAGGCCAATGGTATTGGCGCAGCGACAACCATGTCTTCAATTTGTGCTTTTACCGCATTCAGCGCGCCATCCGAGACAGTAGACTTCTCTGTGGCGGTGGCGCCCATGGCACGAAGGTAGTACGTGGTTTTTAAGCCGCGATACCAAGCCATGCGGTAGGTAATATCGAGTTTTTTGCCTGAGGCTTCTGCCAAGTACAAGTTCAGTGACTGCGCTTGGTCGATCCACTTTTGACGGCGTGAGCCGGCGTCGACTAACCAGCGCGGTTCGATCTCAAACGCGGTGGCATAAATGGCTTTCATATCGGCCGGGATGCGATCGAGTTTTTGTACCGAGCCTTCGTAGTACTTCAGGTCGTTGACCATCACGGTATCCCATAGGCCACGCGCTTTTAGCTCATGCACCAAGTAGGGATTCACCACGGTGAACTCGCCCGACAGGTTCGATTTCACGTATAGGTTCTGGTAGGTCGGTTCGATCGACTGCGACACACCGCAAATATTCGAGATGGTCGCTGTCGGTGCAATCGCCAAGACATTGGAGTTGCGCATGCCGATGGTTTTCACCTGTTCGCGCAAGGTCGCCCAGTCTAGCGTTTGGCTGAAATCGACTTCCACATATTGCGCGCCACGATGCTCAGCGAGTGCCCAGAGGGAGTCGATGGGCAACACGCCACGGCTCCACAGCGAGCCTTCAAAGGTTGAGTAACGACCGCGCTCACCGGCTAGATCGCTAGAGGCTTCGATGGCGTAGTAGCTGATGGCCTCCATGGAGCGGTCAGCGAAGGTCACGGCGTCATCGCTGGCATAGGCGAGCTTTTGCTTATAGAGGGCGTCTTGGAAGCCCATGATGCCCATGCCGACCGGGCGGTGACGCAAGTTCGAGGTGCGCGCTGCTTCGACGGCGTAGTAGTTGATGTCGATGACGTTGTCGAGCATACGCACCGCGGTACGGACTGTACGGCGCAGCTTGGCTTGGTCGAGACCGGTCTCAGACACGTGATTGACTAAGTTCACTGAGCCTAAGTTACAGACAGCAATTTCGTCTTTGCTGGTGTTCAGTGTGATCTCAGTACACAGGTTTGAAGAGTGCACGACACCGACATGTTGCTGCGGCGAGCGCAGGTTGCAGACGTCTTTGAAGGTAATCCAAGGATGGCCGGTTTCAAACAGCATGGAGAGCATTTTGCGCCACAGATCCTGTGCTTGAATACGTTTGTACAGACGCATTTGGCCGCTGTCGCAGAGGCGTTCGTATTCGGTATAGCGCTGCTCGAAAGCCTTGCCATAGAGGTCATGCAGGTCAGGCACATCGGAGGGCGAGAACAGGGTCCATTGGCCGCCATCGAAGACCCGCTTCATGAACAGGTCAGGCACCCAGTTGGCGGTGTTCATATCGTGTGTGCGACGACGGTCATCGCCGGTGTTTTTGCGCAGCTCAACAAACTCTTCGATGTCTAAGTGCCAGGTTTCCAAGTAGGCGCAGACTGCCCCTTTGCGCTTGCCACCTTGGTTGACTGCCACCGCCGTGTCGTTGGCGACCTTGAGGAAGGGCACGACACCTTGCGATTTGCCATTGGTGCCTTTGATGTAGGCGCCAAGTGCGCGCACAGGCGTCCAGTCGTTACCTAGGCCGCCGGCCCATTTCGACAGCATGGCATTGTCTTGAATGGCGCCATAGATGCCGTGCAGGTCGTCGGGTATCGTGGTCAAGTAGCAGCTTGAAAGCTGTGGGCGTAAGGTGCCGGCGTTGAATAGGGTCGGCGTAGAGGCCATGTAGTCGAAGCTTGACATCAAGTCATAGAACTCGATGACACGGGCTTCACGGTCGCCGGTTTCTTGCATTGCTAGACCCATGGCGACGCGCATAAAGAAAATCTGCGGCAGCTCGAAACGGATGTCATTGCTGTGTAAGAAATAGCGGTCGTAAAGAGTTTGTAGGCTGAGGTAGGTGAACTGGAAGTCGCGCTCTGGCTTCAGAGCAGCACCTAGGCGTGCCAGGTCGTAATCGGCAAGCTTGGTGTCGAGAAGCTCTAGCTCAATGCCTCGCTTGATATAGATCGGCAGGGCTTGTGGATAGTACTGGTTCATCTCGTCTTGTGATGCGAGTTCAGCAAGACCCATAAATGACAGGCCTTCGCTGCGCACGTGGTCGAGCAGCAGGCGGGCGGTCACATACGTATAGTTGGGCTCTTGCTCAATGAGCACGCGAGCACACATCACCAATACATTATTAATGTCGGCTTCAGCGGCACCGTCGTAGAGGTTGCGCAGGGTGTCTTCAACAATGGCTTTTGATTCCACGCCGCTAAGGTCTTCGCAGGCGTTGACGACCAAAGCTTCTAGACGGCCTAAGTCGAGCAATTGGCGGCTACCATCGGCTTTCAGCACATGCAGCGTTGGGTGATGCTTGATGTTGTTTGGTGTGTCTACGTGACGAGCACGAGCGCGCTCATCGCGATAGAGGACATAGGCGCGGGCAATTTTTTGCTCACCCGAACGCATCAAAGACAGTTCAACTTGGTCTTGAATTTCTTCGATGTGCACCATGCCGCCACTGGGCATGCGGCGTTTAAAGGTGGCAGATACCAGCGTGGTGAGCTGTGCCACAGTTTCGTGAATGCGGCCAGAGTTGGCGGCGGCTGAGCCTTCGATCGCTAAAAAGGCCTTACTGATGGCTAATGCGATTTTACTGTCGTCATAACCGACCACGGTGCCATTGCGTTTGATAACGCGCAGCTGGCCTGGTGCTGTACTAGCGACAGGCGTTGCGGGTGTTTGGGTGGTGGCTTCAGCGAAAATGTCTGCTTGCATAGATTCCTCGGCATCAGGGCACAGTGAGTGTGGCCTGAAGAAAAAGACAGCGATAGTTGCTGTCGGTCACTAGATATTGTGGTTGTTTAGCTCAGCTTATTGGCAGCTGGCGTGCAAGTGGGTGGGCATTCCCCCTCAAGCACCTAGTGTGTATAAGACCTCGTGCGGGTGCATGCTGTCCAGTATTTTTTAAGAAAAAATCGCTAGATGTTGTGTTTCTATCTCGAGTTAGCACACTAGATGGTGTGTTACGCCATATTTTTCTATCGCAAAATCTGTGGATAACTTGTGTATATCTTGCGGGTATCCCATGGGATAACTGGACTTTTGTTGAAATATGAGTGACTTAGCGAAAAACACTAGATATTGTGCTTCGTCATGAGTTCATATTTGAAAAAAACGATGTATAGCTATGTGTATAGTTCATTGTTCTGCGGTATATGAATGTTTACAAAACGGTATAAACTGCGTCATCAGTGACATTTACGCAGGCTAACGGCGCGCAAGTAGCGAGTCTGTGTTAACCATAAGAAAAAAAGAGGGAGCATGGGCATGGCATCTCACGAAGGTCCGCCGAAAATTTTGATTGTAGAAGACGACCAGCGTTTGGCTGAGCTAACTCAGGAATATCTGATTCGGAATGGTTTGGAAGTGAGTATTGAAGGCGATGGTCAACGCGCTATTCGCCGTATTATTGATGAGCAGCCCGATTTGGTGGTGCTTGATGTCATGTTGCCCGGTGCTGATGGCTTGACCGTTTGCCGTGAAGTGCGTGGACACTTTAACAAGCCCATTATCATGCTCACCGCCCGCACGGACGATATGGACCAAGTCTTGGGTCTAGAAATGGGCGCCGATGATTATGTACCTAAACCCGCGCAGCCGCGGGTTTTGTTGGCGCGTATTCGTGCGCAGTTGCGTCGTGGTGAGAGCACGGAGTCGACGGCACAACGCATTAGCTTTGGTGAGCTGATTATCGACAATGGTGCGCGTTCGGTGACGTTGGCAGGAGACTTAGTCGATTTCACGAGTGCCGAATATGATCTGCTGTGGCTGCTGGCCTCGCACGCTGGCAAAACGCTGTCTCGCGAAGATATTTTTTCTAAGCTGCGTGGCATCGAATACGATGGCCAAGACCGCTCAATCGATGTGCGAATTTCGCGTATTCGCCCCAAAATTGGCGATGATCCGGATAGCCCACGCATCATCAAAACGGTACGAAGCAAGGGCTACTTGTTTGTGAAGGATGGTGGCGCTTCGTAATGCTGCAAATTTTCCGTCCCAAGAGTATTTTTGTTGGGATTTATGGTGGCATCTTGATGATGGTGGTTGCCGTAAGTCTTGTCACTTACGCGACCATGCACTGGATTAACAACGAGCGTGCGCAGGAATATACCGAGCGCATGTCTACGGCCATATTCCATATCACCGCAATTGCGGTGGCACGACAAAAGGCCGATCAGCGCGCGATATGGCTACAAGATGCTTCATTGCTGCTCGATGCACCGATGCAGCTGCTGACGGTGTTACCCATCATGCCGTCGAGTCATGAGCAAGAACGATTAGCGCAAGGCTATTCGCTAGTCCGCTCAACAGAGCAGGGCAGTGATATTTATATTCGCGTGCCCTTGCCTGGTAAGCCGTTGTACCTATCTACGCGTATTGCAGGCATTGGTGAGCAACAGGCGCGCGCGGCGGCAAACTTTTATCTGGAAGACTTAGCAAACTATCCGGAGCAAGAAGATATCCGCCTAAAAACCTTGGCGCCCTTTGTCGGCTTTCCCATGTCGCTGATGCCATTGAGTCAAGTCCGCTTAGATCGTGATCAACGGCTGCGTTTAGAGCAAGATGAGATTGTTGTGAGCTTTGGCGAGCTTTCGTCAAATGCCGCTCGTTCGGCGATGAGTGTCTATGCTCCTAGCCAGTCTAGGCCTGGTCAAATTTTGGTTTTGGGGCCATTTGAGCTATTTGATCCATTACCATTTCAAGGACTGGTTATAGCCAGTGTGTTGGCTTTGCTGCTTATCACACTCGGTGCGTATTGGGTGATTCATAACTTTGAAGTCAAGGTCGTTGCTCTTGGCGCTATTGTGCAGCGCTTGCGCGAAGGTGACTTAATGGCGCGTGCCGAGGTTAGCGGTGTTGATGAGATTGGGCGCTTGGCGGAAACTTTGAACCAGATGACCGCGCACATTAAGCGACTACTGGATTCGCAGCGTGAGCTTACTCAGGCGGTCTCGCATGAATTACGGACACCGTTAGCGCGATTGCGTTTCGGTATAGAGATGATGGCGGGCTCGCCAGATGAAGAAGACCGCTTTCGACAACTTGATTTGCTGGATGAGGATGTCAATCAACTTAACCAACTAATTGATGAGATTTTGACCTACGCCACACTTCAGCAGAGTCGACCACAGCTTAACTTTGAAGCTATCGATATGACTGCTTTGATGACGCGGATTCAGCGCGAAACCGATGCGCTTGGTAAGCCCGCTAAATTGACGGTAGTCGTGGAAGAAGATTTAGTAATTCAAAGTGTTGAGCGCTACGCCCATCGAGTGATACAAAATTTGGTTGGCAATGCCTTGCGCTATGCTGAGCATGAAGTGCGTGCCACGCTTCGTCGCGATGGTAAGCATGTTGAGCTTTGGGTAGAGGATGATGGTCCGGGTATTCCAGAGGCACAGCGTGAGCGTATCTTTGAACCGTTTACGCGCCTCGATGATAGTCGTACGCGTAGTACCGGTGGCTACGGTCTAGGCTTGTCAATTGTCAGTCGTATTGTGCATTGGTTTGAAGGCAGTATTTATGTTGATCAAAGTCAGCAGCTCGGTGGTGCACGATTTGTCATGCGATGGCCTGTGTCGCCTAGTGGCCTGCATAGCGCCTTAACATAAGCTAACAAAATTCAACAAAGATCATCTCGTTCGCATCGAACATTTGGCTGAATATGGTGTCAACCAGTATGGGAATCACTCGTTTATTCTCACAGGATGACGACGACGGTGTGCATTAGCGATGATTGTTTTTAGGGCTCACATGATGTGGGCCTTTTTTTTGTGCGAAATATCCTACACACATTGTAATTTTTTCTATTTTTTTGATTTATATATTCGATAGTTCTCACGCTGTAATTTTTATCTGATTGAATATTAAAGCTTAAGTTTAGACCCATCATATGTTTGGTCTAAACCCGTGGTTTGCACAGCGTTAAAGGCACTACCAT
>JBDSQT010000053.1:0-6836 GCA_039929665.1 Paraperlucidibaca sp. | reverse complement strand
GGCAAACTCGCTGCGCTCACTCATGGCCGCAACAGATGTTTACTTCAGCTCGCCGGCTAAAAAGCGCGTGTAAAGCTCGGCGCTTTGCTTGGGCTGCTCAAGATGCGGCATATGGCCAACGCCCTTGAAAATATAGGCTTTTGCTCCAGCAATGCGCTGCCAGACAGTGACCATGCTGACGTCTAAGAGTTGGTCTTGGGCACCCCAAATAATCAGTGTTGGTGTGTGGATTTTGCCCAACGAGGCATCCATGACGCCGCCGAGCTGATTGAAAATGTACTCGTGGCGAGGCACACGAGCGATGGCCTCTGCCGCAACCGCATCGAGAATAAAGCTCGGCACAAAGGGCGGCTCACTCATGGTCATGTCGTAAAAGTGCTTCCAGCCATCTAAATTGGTGGCGAAAAAGCCATTTTTGCCCTCAGCGATTTGCTTGCGTAGCGTGCTCAGGGTTGGGCTGCTCACGCCAGCGGCGTTCATCAGGGTCAGGCTGTGTGTTTGCTTGGGATGGCGCAAGGCAAACTGCGCGGAGATCGCCCCGCCCATGGAGTTACCGATGAGATCGACCTGTGGGTTTTTCGGCGCGATGGCCTTGATCAAATTGCTGACGCGATCGGCCTGTGTCGGGGTGTCGTAGGCTGCTGTCGGTAGAAAGCTGGACTGACCGAAGCCGGGTAAGTCCATGGCAATGATGCAACGCTCAGCGGGCAGGGCTTTGGCCATGCGAAACCAATGTGCGGCGCGCGCGGTAAAGCCATGAATCATCACGATGCAGGGTTGCTGGCTGTCGGTATGACGACTAAAGACCACGATGTCATGATTATCGACGCGATACGTGCTGCGGTCGAGGTTGGCGAGGTGCTGCTCTAGGCCCAGTGCAGTTTCTTGCACCCAGAGACCCATCGAGGCCTGTACGGGGCTGGTGATGACCATCAGGCCAAGAAGCAGTGAGCTTAAGCGAAGTGATTTCAAGGTCATGGGTATTCGTCTCATTAGTGATGGTGCATGTCGTGGCCGCTAGGTTCGGTCATGTTGTGTGTCTTTGCCGTATCGTCCGGCATCTCGTGTGCGCTGTGCATGCCAGCGTGCTGATGACCACCGTGCAGTTGCGTGCCCAGCAGTGTCCACAGACCGAAGAGAATAATCAATAAGCCAGCGGTTTGGCGTGTGGCAGGCCGCTGCAATAGGCGTTTGATTTGCCCCGCGGCAGTGCCCGTGAGCAGCAGCGTCGGCAGTGTGCCCAGACCAAACGCCAGCATCACTAGCGCCGACTGTGCTGGATCGGCACGAGTGATGGCCAGTGTCATCGCGCTATACACCAAGCCGCAAGGCAGTAAGCCCCAGATCATACCGGCAGCAATCGCATGGCCAGGATGACGCACCGGAAACAGGCGTTGACGCACCGGTGCTAAGGCCTTCCACAACGGACCGCCCAAACGCTAGATATACGCCAAGGCAGAGAACCATCCGGCCATGTAGGCGCCCATTAAAATCATGAATACGCCAGCGATGATGGGGATGATTGTTCTCATCGGGCCCATGTTTTGTAGGTCGGTCAGTAGCAGGCCCGCGACCAGTCCGAGCAGCGTGTAAGTCAGCAAGCGGCCGCTATTAAACACCAGCTGCCAGAGTAATAAGCGCCAGCCTTGGCGCTGATCGGCGGGCAGGGCAAAGGTAAACGCGCCGCTTAAACCACCACACATACCCACGCAATGCGTGCCACCGAGCAGGCCCATGGTGGCGGCGGTAAACAGCCAAGCAAACTCAGTCATGGTGGCCGCTCTTAGGTGTGGTGCTCGATGATTCAGTGGCCTGCTTCGCGGGCGATTCAGTGGTGTTGTGCGCTGCTGTTGGCGGCCTGCTTAGTGCATCGCGCGCCGCTAAGTCGTGGCGACGCTGGCTTCGGTCATCCATCAAAATGCGATGCGCAGGGCCTTCCATATCGTCGAACTGATCGCTCTTAATGGCCAAGTAAATCACATATATCGCCACGGTGATGAATGCCAAACTCAGCGGAATCAGTAGATAAATAACTTCCATAACACCTCTTTAATTCAATGCCACGCGCCGTAGTCGCAGCGCATTAAAGACCACCACCAAGGAACTCAGCGACATGCCTAGCGCCGCGGCCCAAGGTGCGACAAAGCCCAGCGCGGCAGGTGGCAGGATGGCCAAGTTATAACCCACCGCCCAGCGCATATTTTGCTTCACCCTGTGGGCCGTGTGCTCGGCTAAGGCGAATGCCGGTATTAGCGCTACCAAGCGATCACCTAAGAGCACTGCATCGGCGCTAGTGTGTGCCCAGTCGGTGCCTGAGCCCATGGCCACGCCGCAATGCGCTTGGCCAAGGCTGGCGGCATCGTTGATGCCATCGCCGACCATCACCACGATCGCGCCTTCAGCCTGCCAAGCGGCTATGCGCGCTTGTTTTTGCTCTGGATTTTGCTGGCCATGGACAATGTCTATGCCTAGCTCACGGCCCATGCGTTCCGGCAGTGTTGATGCGTCGCCTGATAGCAAAACCGTGGTTAGTCCGCGCGCACGACAGCTTGCGATGACCTCGGCCGCCTCCGGTCTGAGCTGATCACTGAGGCCTATGCGCAGCAGTGGCGCATGATCTTTGCTCAGCCAAATCACCATGGTGTCTTCGACCTCGGTGGGCGCTTTGGCCAAAGCAAATGCGGCATGACCGATGCGATAGCAGGCGTCATGGTGCTGCACCGACAGGCCCAGGCCGGCGTGAGCCTCGACTTCGGCGGTGAGCGTGGTGGCGGCGATGCCTTGGGCGGCGATATAGCGACATAGCGATCGCGCAATGGGGTGGCTGGCACCGGTTTCCATGGCGGCAACCAGGCTTAAGGCCTGCTCACGCGGTGCATGACTATGGATAATATTGTCCGCGTGCTGAAGCGCAGAAATCAGCTCGCAGCTGCTGACTTGCAATGAGCCCACTGTCAGTGTGCCGGTCTTATCGAAAACAATATGCGTGGCCTCGGGCAATGTGCTCAGCACATGACCGCGCGTGACCAAAAACCCCAGCTCCGCCAAACGCTGCGTGGCGACGGTGAGTGCAGTAGGTGTGGCCAATGACAGCGCGCAAGGACACGTCGCCACCAGCACCGCCAAGGTCGCCCAAAAAGCCTGTGCAGGGTCAACAAACTGCCAACCAATATAGACACAGACAGCCAGCACTAAAACGCGAGCAACAAACCAATGCGCGAGGCTGTCGGCGCGTTGCGCGAGCGCCGGTTTTTCCGCTAGTGCGCGTGACATGAGCTGATGCAAGGTGGCCAGCACGGTGTCATTGCCGCTGCGCACCACGGTGGCTATTAAGGCCTGCTCGCCAGCAATGCTGCCGGCCAAAATCATCTCACCTTGGCGCTTGCGTAACGCCATCGGCTCGCCAGTCAGCATGGCCTCGCTGACATAGCCCATGTCTTGTTCGAGTTGTGCATCCACCGCCACGGTATCGCCGGCATCGATGAGAATGCGCTCACCGGCCACCAGCTCATCACTGGGTGTCGATTGCCAGTGGCCATCTTGCCAACGCTTTACCAAACGTGGGTTGATGGTGAGCAGATCAGCGGCGCGTTCACCGGCGCGTTGACGGGCTTTGAGCTCGACGAAACGACTGGTTTGTAGAAAGAAGATGAACATGCAGACTGAATCAAAATAAGTCTCGCCTTGACCGATCAGCGTGGCATACCAGCTCGCGAAAAACGCACCCCACAGGGCTATCGACACCGGCACATCCATAGTCAAATGCCGGGCTTTCAAGGCCTGCCAGGCGGCGCGATAAAATGGCCAGCCGGCCCAGGCAAACACCGGCAGGGTGACCATGCCAGAGATCCAGCGCATATAGTCGCGATACTCAATATCGATGCCTTGAAAGGCGCCAAGATAGAGCGCGATGCCAAGCATCATGGCTTGCATGGTGCCGAGGCCGGCGAGGGCGACGCGAAAGAGTTGGGTGCGCGCCTGTTGCTTCAGCGCGGCGGCATGGGTATCGCGTTGGAAGGGCCGGGCTTTGTAGCCGATGCGCTCAAGTTCAATAAGCACATGGCTTAAATGCGTTTGCTGATCATGCCAGCGCACTCGTAGCCGATGATTGCTGTAGTTAACGCTGGCCTCAATAACGCCCGGTGTTTGCTGTAAGCGTCGCTCAATAAGCCAGGCGCAGGCGGCACAACTCAAGTTTTCAATGCTCAACTCAGCCATCGACAGTTCGCCATCGTGGCTGACAAACTCGCGCTGCACCGCGGCATGGTCGAAGCGCGATAGAAGCTCAGCTGGTGCGGCTGCAAAGGCCGCGCCGGGCTGGCTGTCACGGCTTAAATAGTAGTCACTGAGGCCGCTGCTCTCGATGCTTTCCGCTACCGCCAAACAGCCGGGGCAGCAAAACGCACGCATCTCGCTCAGTACGACGGCCTGAAAAGGCCCTAAGCGCGTGGGATTGGGTAGGCCGCAATGAAAGCAGGAGTCGGTCACAGTGTGCTGACGCCGAAGGGCTTATTGTGCTGATAGGTCAATGTTGCTCTCAGCGGGCAGGGTGACGTCTTTGCTCATATGCCAGTCGGTAGTGCTGAGATCTAAGGTGAATCGGCCAACGGGTATTTTCTTCAGCTGGCCACGATATTCGCCTGGGGCTAAGGCGGTTAGATTGAGTGTTTGATCGCGTACCTGCTGGGTGGCGTGATTTAGGCTCAAGGTCAGGCTGGCAGGCCATTGCACCTTGTCTTCGCCTTGCATGCTAACGATCACCTCGCCTGAAAGATCATCGAGAATGATCGTGGCGTGCATGCGTAAACCGCGCGCGGTATCGACGCGCGCGAAGTTTTCATTGATCGCCTTGCCGTCTTGATACCAGTCGCCAGAGACAACATCGTCTTTATGGATGACCGCGAGGTAGACATAGTGCAGCGATGAGATAATGGACACGGCGGGAATGGCAATGACAAACCATACCCAAAACTGGCGATACCACGGGCGTTGTTGTGTTGCGTTCATCACAGACTCCTAAATATTTAGCGACGCGGCATCATGAAGGTACTGTCTGTGCTGTCTTGCACTGACGGGTCATCGACTCGGGTAACAACAAACTCAATATCGGCACTGCGACCTTTCATCTCGCTGTCTTTTAGCGTCACGGTTAAGGGCACTGTGGCGAGCTCACCGGCTTGCAGTAGCATGGTTTTGCTGCCGCCATTGAGCACCACGGGCAGCGTATTGCTGCGCACTTCAATGCGGTATTGATAGTCCTGTTGTGCCTTGTTTTGCACCTTCAGCGTGTAGCTATTTTCAATCGTGCCATCGAAGTTTTCGTTAAATAGCGCACCGCGGTCGCGCATCGCTTCCACCGACAGCGGGGTGCGCATAAGCAGCGCAAATAGCAGCGCCGAGATCATCACCGTGAGTGCCACGCTATAGATGATCAGGCTCGGGCGTAGGAAGTGATATTTGCCATCGCCGGTGTTTTCCAGCAGATTTTCGGTGGTGTATTTCACCAAGCCGCGGGCATAGCCCATCTGATCCATGACACTGTCGCAGGCATCGATGCAGGCCGCACATTGAATACATTCGAACTGCAGGCCATCACGAATATCGATGCCCGTGGGACAGACCTGCACACAGAGTTTGCAATCGATGCAGTCACCTAAGCCGACTTCTTCGCTCGTTTGTTTGCGCCCACGAGAACCACGGGGGTCGCCGCGATGATGATCGTAAGAAATGATCAAGGTGTCGCGGTCAAACATCACACTTTGGAAGCGGCCATAAGGGCAGATGTGCAGGCAGACTTGCTCACGCATCCAGCCCGCATTGAGGTAGGTGGCGGAAGCGAAAAACACCATCCAAAACACCATCCATGGATCCATGCTGTAGGTCGCGAACTCAAACCATAAGTCGCGCATGGGCGTGAAATAGCCAATAAATGCCATGCCGGTGGCTATTGCGACAACAATCCAGCCCGTGTGTTTAATGCTGCGCTTGAGAAACTTGCGCACGCTCATCGGGGCTTGATCGAGGCGCATGCGGGCATTGCGATTGCCCTCAGCCAGCTCCTCGATCCACATAAAGACTTTGGTCCACACGGTTTGCGGGCAGGCATAGCCACACCAGACTCGACCAGCGAGCACGGTCACGGCAAATAAAGCGAACGCAGCAATGATGAACAGCCAGGACAGGAAGAAAAAATCTTCTGGCAAGAAGGTCCACCAGAAAATATAGAAATGCCGGTTGGCGAGATCGAAAAGTACGGCTTGACGGCCTTCCCAATCGATCCATGGCAGCAGAAAAAACACCGCCATCGTTAAGTACAGGGTGATGACGCGGATATTTTGGAATAAACCAGTAATGGCGCGCGCGTGAATTTTTTCACGCTTGGCATAAAGATCCATGGTTTGCGGCTGCACCACACGCACAGGGTCTGGTGATAGGTCGCGGGTCGGGATCTGTTCGCTCATGGCACCGGTGTCCTAAGGTCAGCGGGGCGTAGATTATACGCGGGGATGTCACGGGTGTACTGCGACGAATTGCCGCAGTACACCGCTTTCACAGACTTACTTATGGCTTAACGAGTACACATAGGCGGCCATCAGGTGGACACGATCGGAGCCTAAGGTTTTATCGAAGTTGGGCATACGGTTTTTGCGACCGTAATACACGGTATCGAGCACATGACGCTCAGCGCCGCCATACAACCAAGTGGTGTCGGTCAGGTTGGGCGCACCAATAGCTTGGTTGCCACGACCATCGGCTCCGTGACAGCCAGCACAGACAGCAAAGCGTGGCTTACCGGCAGCGGCTAAGTCGGCATCCACCGTACGGCCCGAGAGCGA
>JBDSQT010000052.1:0-15046 GCA_039929665.1 Paraperlucidibaca sp. | reverse complement strand
CTGCAAGCAACACTGACAGCTTTTGCTCAACATCCGGTTCTGGACACTACATTAAACAAAACGACCACTGCCGCTATGGCCGAAGTCGCCACGGCGGCGGCCTGTCGCTATCCCGGCCGCCATGCGTGGCTCAGCCAGCAACGCCCCGACCTTGCCGCGCACTGGCCAAAAGCCCATTGCCTCGAACTGCAGACGTGGCTCACTGGCCTAGACGCCAACCAGGCCACGCTAGTGTTTGCCAGCGATTACTTAAACAATCCATCGTCGATGTTTGGTCACACGCTGATGCGCATCGATGCGGCAAGTCAAAACGACGACACACGATTACTGTCGTACGCCATTAATTATTCCGCGCAAACCAATACCAGCAATGGTCTTGAGTTTGCGGTAAAAGGCTTAACCGGCGGCTATCCCGGTGCCTATTCGCTACTGCCCTATTACGAAAAAGTGAAGGAATATAATGACTGGGAAAGCCGCGACTTGTGGGAATACGAGCTGGCACTGACGCCTGCCGAAGTACGCCAAATGCTCTTGGTATTTTGGGATTGGCGTGGCATTACCTCGCCGTATTATTTCCTTAGCCGCAACTGTAGCTATGAGCTCTTAGGGCTTATCGAGATGGCGCGTGCTGGACTTGATTTACAGTCTAAATTTCCGATTTCAGTAATTCCCACCGACACCGTGCGCGCGGTATTGGCCGAAAAAGGTTTACTGAACCGCGTGACGTGGCGTGCTGCCAGCGGCACGCAATTGCATGCCAGTCTCCTGCGCAATGATGCCGCCACCAATGCTGCCGCCGAGCGCTTAAGCCACGATGCCAGCCACACGACCACTAGCGCTGGCGGCACCGGTGCTACTTCGCTCACGCCCTTGCAGCGCGCGCGTGCTTTAGAGGTCGCCTATGACGATCTATATGCCCGCCATGTTGGCCACAAAGCCACGTCAGAAGCACCAACGCAACTGCGCCGCCTGCTCACTCAGCGCGCGGCAATCGATATTGCCAACCAACGCGTGGAAGCTCAGCGCCCAGCTCATGACCCCAGCCAAGGCCATGGCACCGCACGCGTCAGTATCGGCGCGGGCTATGACGATAAAGCCTATGCCACGCTGGCCTTTCGCCCGGCCTATCATGACTGGCTCGATAGCACTGCCGGCTACCGCGCAGGCGCGCGCATCGACTTTCTCAGCGGCAGCCTGCGCGCCGACCGCGATGGCCTAAGCATCGAGCAATTTACCGTGGTGGGCATCGACTCATTAGCACCCATAACCGCCTTGAGCTCACCGCTGTCGTGGTCAATGCGACTAGGCATCGATCGCCGCCTTCGCGATGAGGCCGAGCCTCGCCGCGACCGCGAACGCCATTCCGCTAGCACCGTTGAGGGTGGCGGTGGCATCAGCTGGGCCATTGGCAATGCGCTGTGCTATGGCCAGTCGCATAGCCGAGTACAAGGTGGTTCAGCGCTTAGCGATGGCTGGGAAGTTAGCACCGGCTTGCGCTCCGGCTGTACCGGCGGCGTGCAGACTGACGCAAGCCGCGAGCTGCGCTGGCTAGTCGACCTCCGCAACTTGTACGCCCTCCCCGCCAAGCGCCTAGACCATGAACTACGCAGCGGCTTGCAATGGTCATATGAGCGAAATCAGGCCATTGAGCTAAGCCTCAATCGCGAATGGCGTGCCGATGCCATGACGACACTTAGTCTGCAATGGCATCGCTATTTTTGATTCGGCGCCAAATCAGCTACCATATCGCCCAGCCTTTTGGCCTCCCACACCCCACTACCCCATAGGTTTTATATGCAAATTGCTCAAGACAGCGTCGCACTCATCGACTACACACTCACCAACGATGCCGGCGATGTCATCGACAGCTCAAAAGGCGGCGAACCACTGGCCTACCTGCACGGCCACAGCAACATCATTCCCGGCTTGGAAAAAGCCTTGGTCGGCAAAGTCGTTGGCGATAGTCTGAAAGTCAGTGTCGAAGCAGCCGAAGGCTACGGCGAGCTCAATCCTGAGCTGCTGGAAACCGTGCCACGCAATGTATTCCAAGGCGTCGATAACATCGAAGTCGGCATGCAGTTCCAAGCGCAAACAGCACAAGGCGTGCAGGTTATTACCGTGAAAGCAGTCGATGGCGAAGACATTACCGTGGATGGCAACCACCCACTGGCAGGCCAAACCCTGCATTTCGATGTGACTGTGACTGAAGTTCGCGCCGCATCGGCCGAAGAGTTAGAGCACGGCCATGTGCACGGCACTGGTGGCCATCACCACTAAGTCTGTTGTATGTAGTGCCGTCAGTTAAAGTCGCAGGGATCCATAAAAAAATAATAATACCGCGAGTTAATAGACATGATCCAAACGAACGAATGCGCAATGCCGGCACGGCATACACTGACGACTCGCTGGATGATGACGGGCCTACTCTTGGCTGTGCTGGGGCTTGCAGGTTGCGGTAGCAATCTGCCGACAAAGCTGGGCATAGCTAGCAGCTCGGTACCTACCCCCATGGTAGCTGGGCCGGTAACGGGAGGTAGTCGTACAGGCAAGCCCTTTGCGACTACCTTACTGCCGCTGACGAATGGGTACGTCGAAGAAGAATTCATCATCTCCGGAAAGGCCAGCGGATACGGTACATCCGCCGGTTCGCAGGCCGAGTATGTCACTCGTATCGTGGTGCGGCGACCCGAAAATCCTGCCGCATTCAACGGCACCGTGGTCATGCACTGGAACAACGTGACCTCTCAGCAGGATGTGGAGGCGATCTGGATCGAAGCCGCCGAGACCATCATGCGCCGTGGTTACATCTATGTCGGTGTATCGGCTCAGAAACAGGGTGTCGATGGCAGTCCGCTGGCACTGGCCTTCTGGGACCCGGTTCGCTACCCGTCAGTCAGCCATCCCGGCGACGATTTCTCCTACGACATCTTCTCGCAGACTACTCAGGCGGTGCTAAGAGATCCGGTGATTCTGGGCGCCGAGACGCTTAAGCGCGCTGAGGTCACACTGGCGGTCGGTTCGTCACAGTCCGGCACGTTCCTGTCGACCTATATCAACGAGTTCCACGAGGTTACCGGTCTGTTCGATGGTTACCTGCCCATGATGCTCGGTGAGCCCATGCGCGACGATGTGGCGCCCACGCTTGCGGTCAACAGCCAAGATGAAGCGGGTGGGCGTTTTATTCCGTCGCTGACTCAACCTGACAGCGGCCTGTTTCGTCAGTGGGAGGTGACGGGTCCCTCTCACCTGACCAATTTTGGCGGCATGTATATCGTGGCCCAAAGTGCTTACAACTACGGTAGCGCCGGTCCTGGTATTGGCCCGGTCAATACGCTAGATCCGGAGACGATGAACGAGTACGGCGAAATGTCGCTGGGCGGACTCTGCCTGTACAGCAATCGCTTCCCCCGTGGCCATGTCTGGAGCGCGGCTCTGGTGGCACTCGATCGCTGGGTACGCAGCGGTGTTGCACCGGCAAGCGTTGCCCATATCGAGAAAGACGCAAGCGGTGCCATCGTCTTTGATGAGCATAACAATGCCGTGGGTGGTTTCCGCCATCCGGTAATCGACGTGCCTGTGGCGTCGTACTACGCCGGTCAGGAGCCAGGCTATACGAAAGGCCCGTGCAGCTTTGGCGGCAATATTCCTTTATTGGGAACGACCGAGACCTTTACCTACGTCAAACTCGCACAGCTGTACCCGACCAAGCAGGACTATCTCGACAAGCTTCAGGCCGCTGTCGATGCTGCCGTGGCGTCTGATCACATGCTCGACGAGCATGCCAAGGACCTCATGCGGCGGGCGCGCAACGCCAATCTTTATGGGGTTCAGTAGATTGAGCGCAATCTGACCGACCCAATAAGCCGCCGACCTTCGTGTACTGACGAATCGAGAAAATTCCCTCTAGCGCCATCAAACTTACACACTTAGTATTTAGAGTCTTGCGCGTTCCCTTATAGAGCACCGCCATGTTCCCCCAACTCTCACTCACCTTAGCAACAGCCGGCCTGCTACTAGCCTGTGGGCAGGAAACTTCCGCCAACTATCTTGGCAATGTCATAACGCCGGAGTTCATCACAACATCATCAGCGCGCGCCGCTGACGATAATGAGCCCTCTGAGTTCATCATCAACAGCGACCAAATTAACGAATCTAGCGGCTTGGCGCGTTCCAATATCAATTCGCAACTGCTCTGGACACACAATGATAGCGGTGGCGAAACGGCGGTCTATGCCATTACTACTACCGGCTCGCTAGTCGCTAGCGTGAGCTTGACCGGCGTCGCTGTGGCAAATTTGGACTGGGAGGACATGACCAGCTATGTGAAGGACGGTAAGTCCTATTTATTGGTCGGCGATATTGGCGACAACTTCGCATTCCGCCCGACACTGACTTTTTATATCATCGAAGAGCCCGTAGTTGACGCCACAGCGCCCGGCCCACAACGACTTGTCGCGCCTGTCATTGCTAGCTTTCAAGTTCGCCTGCCAGTGACCCCACGTGATATCGAATCCATCGCCGTAGACCCCACGGAAAATGCTGCCTACATGATCAGCAAGCGTGATGCACAGCCCTCGCTCTACCGTGCTTCCTTGAATCGCACCTTACCGCTACCGCAAGGTTTGCCAACGCCGGTCGTGGCTGAGGATTTAGGCTTTATTAAAATTCCCCGTGCGCCAGAAGGCGTCGCCAACCCCGAGTTGTTTAACTGGGTCACCACGATGGACTTTAGTGCATCGACGCTCAGCGCTTATGTAGGCACGCTAACCAATGGCTATGTCTATCACCGCGAAGTAGGGGAAAGTTGGAACACAGCTTTTCAAAAAGCCCCAATAACATTCCCACTACCGATGTACTCACAAATTGAAGCTGGCTGCTTTGCCAATAATAGTGACACCACCATCTTTATTAGTAGTGAAAACTTGCCAGGAAGACTGGCCAAAATGAGCCTTACGCCATGATTAAATTTATCGTTGCCATCGTATTGAGCTGTGCTGGCCTATTAGCGTGCGGCGGAGCCACTAGCAACGCACCAGCTACGCCAATAAAGCCGCCAACCACGGCACCAAATGCTAACTTCAATCCACCGACCGTGCAGGCCGGTTCACCGCAAAGCCTAGATGAGGCTACCGAGGTACTGTTGCAGGGTCAGGCGCAAGCCGTCAACGGCCGCGCTATTCGTCGTGTGCAATGGCGGCAGGCCAGCAGCGATAGCATTCCAGCCAGTTTGCCTGCCGATCCGGCACAGGCCAAGCTGAGCTTTACCGCCCCGCAAGTAGACGCTGACACCCTACTGACGTTTATTTTCCGTGGCGAAGATGACGCTGGTCAGTTCGCTGAAGATAAAACCACGGTATTGGTACGTAACGTTCTCGCTAATCGCCTGCCGGTGGCCGTGCCCGGTGCTGATCGCCGCGTGCCCAGCGAGACCCGTGAGTTCGCTCTCAATGGCTGCTCGTCTTACGACCCCGATGGCACAGTAGCGGCTTTTGCTTGGTCAGCCCTGCGCGGCGATACAGAAACAGCGTTGGCGTCTCGCTGTGATGTGACCGTGACGTTGGCCGCCGCTCAAGCGACCGAAACCGCCTATCGTTTTCGCCTGCGCGTCACCGACAACCAAGGCGCACAGCAGCAGGCCGTGCTAACCCTGACGCAAGCTGCCCATGCTAATAACCAAGCGCCACAACTGACCCGTGTTGAGGCCAACCCAACACCCGCTCGTCCTAGCGAGACCGTGGCGCTGCGTGCTGCTGCCAGCGATGGCAACAACGATAACCTGGCCTATGAGTGGGGGCAGAAGTCTGGTACCACAGTATTTTTGGTCGATCACCGCAGCGCCAACCCGACCTTCACAGCACCTGCCAATGCCGCCGACTTAGTCTTTAGTGTCACCGTCACTGATGGCCTCGCTACGGCTAGTCAAACGCTATCAGTGCCCGTACGCGCAGCCGATAGCTATAGCACCCCAAGCGCGCAGGCATGCTTGCTGGCACCAACACAATTGGGCTGTGCTAGCGCACTAAAGCGCATTATTCCCGACAATAATGCGTCGCCATCGCTGGGCTTATCGGCGGGCATCGACTCCGCTGGCGCCTGTAACCCATCAGGGTTGCCACAATGGCCACACTTCACCGGCATGCTGCATGAGCACACGGCTTATTCGGATGGCTTCCAGCTAACCAAGCCTGCCGATGTATTTGCCGCCGGTAAGCAAAAAGGCTGGTCGTTTGCCTTCTCGACCGACCACTCCGACAACATGGGCTTGCCTGTACCCGTTGTGGCTGCCAAAGACCCCGCCTTTTGTACAACAAATCCTTTGGCCTGCATCGTGTCTGACCCGGATAACCTGAGCAGCAACCTGAGCAAGTGGGACGCCATAAACGTACAAGCGCTAAACGCCAGCACCCCGACTTTCACCGCCATGCGTGGCTTTGAGTGGACCTCAGATCGCTTTGGCCATGCCAATGTGTTGTTTTCGCAAAACTTCATTAACCCCAAAACGGGTCCTGGTTACTTAGCCAGCATGGAAGGTTTTTGGTCTTGGTTCTTAACACCGGCTAGTCTTGGCGGTGGTGCAGATGGCCTCATGGTGTTTAACCACCCGGGCCGCGAAGACGCTCTGCATGGTCCATTAACGCAAGCTAAGCTAGCCCTAGCGCCACTCTTTGATGCCTTGCGCAGCGCCCCGTTGCCCAGCAATACCGTCACTGATTTGCTAACTGCACCTGGCGACCCTGCTTATGTTTTTAATGACTTTAACTATGTGCCCAGCGCCGACTATCGCGTAGTGGGCATTGAAGTGTTTGGTAAGGGTTCAGAATATGACAGCAACGGCAAGAAACAAAGCTGGTTCGGCTATGCGTTGGATAAAGGCTGGTACCTCGCCCCGACCGGCTCAGAAGACCATCATGAAGCGCGCTGGGGTGACCGTGACTTACCCAAGACCGTACTAATTGCCCGTACGCAGAGTCGCGCCGACTTACGCGAGGCCTTACTCGCGCGTCGCGCCTATGCTGTGGCGCAGGACTATAACGATGTGCTGATGAACTGGACGGCAAAGGTTGATGGTCAAGCCATGCCGATGGGCTCGCGTTTGTCTCTGCCCGCCAGCAGCATTGTGTTCAATTCCAACGTGAGCACCCGTGCCGGCCGTCAAAGCCCACTCACCACCAGCAACACGGTGATTGAGTTGATGAGTTCGCTGGCAAATAACAGTGAGAGTTACTCGGTGCTGCAATCGGTGAAGGGCAACAGCGCAAGCTTTACGCTGGCGAACGCGACTAAGCAGCAATGGGCCTTTATTCGCGTACGCGATGCCGGTGCTGGCAATCGCATTGTCGCTGTCTCGGCACCTATCTGGTTTAAGCAGGCCAGCAGCCCTTTGCCTACCTGTAACAACGGGCGCTAAGCAGGGCTAGACGATTACTAAGCCGGTACTAGTAGCGCAGCGGGGTTTGGTCGGGCAGCGGCGGCATAATGGGCCAGTCAGCATGCGGGCGGGGCTTAGTTGCCGCCTGCTGAGGTGCGCTAATCTCGGCATAGAACTGCTCAATCGCGGCACAGACCTTTGCTGTTTGTGTATGGTGCGGTGCATGCCCCGTGTGCGGCAATAACACCACTTTTGCCTGCTTAATTACCGGCACTACGCGCCGGCCATGGTTCCAAAACGGCACCAAGATGTCGTCTTCGCCATGAATAATCAGGAGTGGGAGTTTCACCTGATCATAGTGCGGGCTAAGTACCTGCATGTATTCATTTAGATTATTCATGTCACGCACATTGCGCTGAAATGTCGCAGGCCGCAGCGCAAGCGCCACTGCCGCACGTTCAAGGTGGCCCTCAGGCATCGTGTCCGGCGTAAACACTTCCTGCACATTACTGGCCAGCACCATCGAGCCCAAAGGGTAGACCATGGTCCACGCAAACAGTGGGCCGATAAGCGATTTATCGCCAATCTCATAGGTCCAATTTAATGGCCCCGCCCAATGCCCCGCGACACCGCTCAGCAGCACGCCGCCGCGAATACGCTCGGGGAAATACACCATCGCGGCCATGACTACCGAGCCCGCCCACGAGTGTCCCAATATCACCGGTTTTTCGACACCCAGCTCAGCTGCCGTTTTCAGAAATAAGCCCGCCACCTCCGCTGGATCAAACCAAATATCACCTTTAGGCGCTTGGCTATAGCCATAGCCGGGGCGATCAAAGGCAATGACGCGATGCGTTTTTGCCAGCTCCGGCAAGATACTGCTAGTGAACTCTTGCAGGTTTGAGCTGGCACCATGGACCAAAATAATGCCTGGGCCTTTACCCGCAATCACGTAGTGCAGGCGCACGCCATCGACCGTGATGAACTGGCCCACCGGCGGATATTCACGCTCCACCCACCATTGGCCAATGCCAGTCCACACCAGAAAGCCAATAATAACCGCTGCCAAAAGCGTTAAAAATCCAGATAACACAGACATGCACTCTCTCAGCAAAAACGATCATTACGCCTTAGTCACGCGGCGACGAAGATTATTACAGGCACAGCACGAAGGCATAAAAAAGCCCGCTTCAGCATAAAACTTAAGCGGGCTTTTGCCTTACAGACTTAAGCTTATTTCCAGCCGGTCAGCTCAGCAATCGCAGCACCCAGCATGGCCGGGTTCGACACGGTTTTCACACCAGCCGCTTCCAGCGCCGCAAATTTCTCATCCGCCGTGCCTTTACCACCAGAGATGATGGCACCGGCATGGCCCATGCGCTTGCCCGGAGGAGCAGTCACACCAGCGATGTAGGATGCCACTGGTTTGGTGACGTGAGCCTTGATGTACTCAGCAGCCTCCTCCTCAGCCGAACCACCGATCTCACCAACCATGATGATAGCTTCGGTTTGCGGATCGTTTTGGAACAGCTCCAAGGCATCAATAAACGTCATGCCAGGAATAGGATCACCACCAATGCCGATACAGGTCGACTGGCCAAAGCCCAGATCAGTAGTCTGTTTTACGGCTTCATAGGTCAAGGTGCCGGAGCGCGACACAATGCCGACTTTGCCGGGCAAATGGATATGGCCGGGCATGATGCCGATTTTGCATTCGCCTGGAGTGATGATGCCTGGGCAGTTTGGCCCGATTAAGCGCACACCGCCTTTACGCACGATGTACTCTTTCACGAACAGCATATCGATGGTCGGTACGCCTTCGGTGATGCACACCACCAGCTCAATACCGGCATCAACTGCTTCCAAGATCGAGTCTTTGGCAAACGCCGCCGGCACATAGATCACCGAAGCGGTAGCACCGGTTTTTTCCACGGCTTCGCGCACGGTGTCAAACACCGGAAGGCCGAGATGTGTTGTGCCGCCTTTACCAGGTGTCACGCCACCAACCATCTGCGTACCATAGGCAATCGCTTGTTCACTGTGCATGCTGCCTTGCGAGCCAGTAAAGCCTTGGCAGATCACTTTTGTATCTTTGTTGATCAGAACACTCATGCTCAGGCTCCCGCAGCTTTAACAACGAGCTCGCCTGCTTCATCGAGCGAGGCGGCTGGAATAATATTGAGTCCGCTTTCACGCAGTTTTTGCGCGCCGAGGGCGGCATTATTGCCTTCCAAACGAACGATCACAGGCACTTTCACGCCGACTTCTTTAACCGCGCCAATGATGCCTTCAGCAATCATGTCGCAGCGCACGATGCCGCCGAAAATATTCACCAAGACAGCTGCCACTGAGTCATCAGACAAGATGATTTTGAAGGCTTCAGTCACGCGCTCTTTGGTCGCACCGCCGCCAACATCTAGGAAGTTAGCGGGTTGGCCACCTTTCAGTTTGATCAAATCCATAGTCGCCATGGCCAAGCCAGCGCCATTGACCATGCAACCGATATTGCCTTCGAGGGCCACGTAGTTCAGTTCCCACTCAGCCGCACGGCGCTCACGCGCATCGTCTTGCGATGGGTCGTACATGGCTTTGAGTTTGGGGTGACGGCTCAGGGCGTTGGAGTCGATGACAATTTTCGCATCCAAGCAGTGCAGATTGCCTTCGCTGGTGATGACCAATGGGTTGATTTCCAGCAGCGCCAAGTCCAGATCAGTGAACATTTTGCCCAAGCCCATGAAGATCTTCACGAACTGCTTCACTTGGTCATTGTTCAGACCGAGCTTATAAGCCAACTCGCGGCCTTGGAAAGCTTGCGGGCCGACAAGCGGATCAATCGCCGCCGTGAGAATTTTCTCAGGCGTTTCATGGGCGATTTTTTCGATGTCCACACCGCCTTCTGTCGAGGCCATGAACACGATACGTCGCGTTGCGCGGTCGACTACAGCGCCTAAGTACAACTCTTGAGCGATGTCTGTGCAGGTTTCGACGAGAATCTTCGAGACGGGCTGCCCTTTGGCATCCGTTTGATAAGTCACCAAGCGCGTGCCGAGCTGGGCGCGGGCAAATGCCTCAACCTCATCCAGTGTCTTAACCAGTTTCACGCCACCAGCTTTACCGCGACCACCGGCATGGACTTGGGCTTTAACCACCCATACATCACCACCGATGCGCTCAGCTGCAGCGCGGGCTTCTTCCGGTGTGGAGGCTGCGAAGCCTTTGGATACCGGCAGACCATAGTCGGCAAACAGCTGTTTGCCTTGATACTCGTGCAGATTCATCGTGAGATCACCACTCGTTGTGTTTGACTTAGCAGGGCTACTGCTAGGCTTTTTGCCCGCCAAGAATACGTCATTCTGGCGGAAATGAACCGGGGCCCTGCGGCCCCGATAAGTCTATTACTTGCGTTTGCGCTGGACAGCGTGGATGGCACGGCCATCGACCGACAGTGCGGCTTCATGCACCACTTCCGATAAGGTCGGATGGGCAAAGCACATCAGCTGCAGATCTTCCACGCTGGAGCCAAACTCCATGGCGATTAAGCCTTGGTGAATCATGTCGCCAGCACCTGGGCCAATGACGTGCATACCAAGCAGTCGATCAGTTTTTGCACAGGCAACAAACTTCACGAAACCGGCGGTGTCATCGGCGGCAAGCGCACGACCATTAACGGCGAACGGGAACTGCCCGGCTTTCACATCATAGCCTTCCGACTTAGCACGCTCTTCAGTCAAGCCCACCCACGCTACTTCTGGGTGCGTGTAAATTACTGAAATAACCAAGTCATAATTGAATTGCGCATGATGACCGGCGATCAGCTCGGCGACCATCACGCCCTCTTCCATGGCCTTGTGCGCAAGCATTGGGCCACGCACCAAGTCGCCGATAGCGTAAACGCCGGGTACGGAGGCGCGGCAATGGTCATCAACATGAACAAAGCCACGGCTATCGAGTGAATACCGCTATCGGCACTGAGTAAGCCTGTCGTTACCGCACGGCGACCGACAGCCACAATAAGCTTGTCAAAAACTTCGCTGTGCTCACCGTTGGCATCGCTAAAGGTCACCGTAACTTGCTTACCTTTCGCTTGTGTACCGGTTACACGAGCGCCCAGACGAATATCTAAGCCTTGCTTGGTGAAGAGTTTTTTTGCCTCTTTCGCGATGGCTTTATCGGCGATGGTGAGGAACTCATCCACAGCTTCCAAAACGACCACGTCGGCACCTAAGCGCGACCATACCGAGCCTAGCTCAAGACCAATCACGCCACCACCAATCACGCCTAAGCGTTTAGGTACGTCAGTGAACTCCAGCGCGCCCGTGGAATCGACAACGAGGTCATCAAGCAAAGGCGCCGCAGAAATTTCAATAGGTTTTGAGCCTGAGGCTAAGACTACATGGCCCGCTTCAATGATCTCTTTCTCGCCATCGTGCGGTGTGAATTCGACACGTTTACCGGACAAAAGCTGTCCGCTGCCTTGCAACCACGTAATGCCATTGCCTTTTAGCAAGCCAGCGATACCGCTGGTGAGCTGATCAACGACTTTGTCTTTGCGTGCGAGCATATCGGCAATGTCGATTTTCAAATCGCCAAAGCTAATGCCATGGTTTGCATAACCCGCTTTTAGGTCATGGTATTTGTGCGAGCTGTCGAGCAAAGCTTTGGACGGAATGCAGCCGACGTTTAAGCAGGTGCCGCCAAGAGCTGGCTTGCCTTTATGCATGCGACGCTCAATACAAATCACCGACAACCCAAGCTGGGCAGCACGGATGGCGGCTTCATAGCCACCGGGGCCGCCACCAATGACGACCACATCTGCGCGTTGACTCATAATCTCTCTCTAATTAAGCGAGCCGACTAATCGGCTCATTGCCACAGTTGCTTAGATTTCTAGCAACATGCGAGCAGGATCTTCAATCAGCTCTTTAATGGCTACCAAGAAGCTCACAGCCTCTTTGCCATCGACTAAGCGGTGATCATACGACACAGCCAAGTACATCATCGGCAAAATAACCACTTGGCCATTTACTGCCATAGGGCGGTCTTGGATCTTGTGCATACCCAAGATAGCCGTTTGTGGCGGATTCAAAATGGGCGTGGAAAGCAATGAACCGAATACGCCACCATTGGAAATAGTGAAGGTGCCGCCGGTCATATCGTCCATCGACAGCTTGCCATCGCGGGCTTTTTTACCATAGCCCATGATGGTTTTTTCGATCTCTGCCAAGCTCATATACTCAGCATTGCGCAATACCGGCACCACCAAGCCACGGTCAGATGACACGGCCACGCCGATATCGTTATAGCCGTGATAGACAATGTCATGGCCATCGATAGAGGCGTTCACTGCCGGGAAGCGTTTCAGCGCTTCGACGGCGGCCTTGACGAAGAAGGACATGAACCCTAAGCGCACGCCGTGAACTTTTTCAAATTTATCAACGTATTGCTTACGCAGATCCATGATCGGCTTCATATTGACTTCGTTGAATGTAGTCAACATAGCCGTGGATTGCTTAGCTTCGAGCAGGCGTTCAGCGACTTTAGCGCGTAGACGCGTCATTGGAACGCGCTTCTCCACGCGCTCACCAACAGCCAAGGCTACGGCGGGTGCAGCAGCTGGCGCGGCGGGTGCTGGCGTAGCGGCTGGTGTAGGCGTCGCTTTCGCACTTTGAACATCGGCCTTGGTCACGCGACCACCTTTACCAGTGCCCTCTACGGTATCGAGCGCAACGCCACTTTCAGCAGCAGCTTTGCGGGCAGCAGGACCCGCAGCAGCCGTTGTAGCGACGGCTGGTGCAGTAGCAGGCACTGGCGCGCTAACGGCAGGGGCTGGAGCAGCGGCAGCACCTTCTGTGAAATGCGCCAAAACTTCTTGCGACAACACCGTGTCGCCTTCTTGCTTAAGCACATCGCTGATCATGCCATCGGCAGGGGCAAGTACTTCAAGAACGACTTTGTCGGTTTCAATATCGACAATCAGTTCATCGCGCTTGACGGCCTCACCGGGCTTTTTGTGCCATGTGGCCAGCGTGCCATCCGCAACTGATTCGGGGAACACCGGCGCTTTAATTTCCACACTCATGATTACTTTCCTTCTGAATCGGCGGTTAATTAGACGGTTTTACCGCCCAGGGCATCAGCGACTAATGCCGCCTGTTCTTTCACATGTAAATACATCGATCCACACGCTGGCGCAGCAGACAACGGTCGGCCAGCATAGCGGATGGTCAGCTCAGGCTGCCATTGACGTACCGCGCGCTCGAGGTTATGACGCGTGTTGTACCAAGCACCTTGGTTCATTGGCTCTTCTTGGCACCACACCACATCATCGATATTGCTGTAAGGCGCTAAAATCTCGAGCAGGCGTTTATCCGGGAAGGGATAGAGCTGTTCAACGCGCACCAAAGCGACCTCGTTAAGCTCCATTTCGCGGCGCTTTTCGAGCAGGTCGTAATACACCTTGCCGCCACAAATCACCACACGCTTGACCTGTTTAGGATCAATCGGATCGATTTCCGATAGCACAGTTTCAAAACGACCGTTTTCCAAAGCCTCCAAAGGCGAGATGGCCAGCTTGTGGCGCAACAAACTCTTTGGCGACATAATAATCAATGGTTTACGCAGAGGTCGTACCGCTTGGCGGCGCAGCAAATGGAAAATCTGGGCCGGTGTTGACGGCGTGCAGACCTGCATATTGTGCTCAGCGCAAAGCTGTAAGAAACGCTCTAAACGAGCCGATGAGTGCTCAGGACCTTGGCCCTCAAAACCGTGCGGAAGCAGCATGGTCAAGCCACATAGGCGCTCCCACTTGGTTTCACCGCTGGAAATGAACTGGTCAATGACCACCTGCGCGCCATTGGCAAAGTCACCAAATTGCGCTTCCCAAATGATCAGCGCGCTCGGCGTGGTCGTGGCATAACCATATTCGAAAGCCAACACCGCCTCTTCTGATAGCAATGAGTCATAGAGCTGAAAGCGACGCGGTATGCTGCTGATCTGCTCAAGCGGCACATAAGGCTCATTGTCTTTTTGGTTATACATGACGGCATGGCGATGCGAAAACGTACCGCGCCCAACATCTTGCCCTGTAAGACGAATCAGCGTTTCATCATCGAGCAAGGTGGCATAGGCCATGACCTCGGCAGCACCCCAGTTTAGGGCAAGATTTCCTGACCACATGCGTTGACGATCATCGACCACTTTTTGCACTTGGCGCTGAATAACAAAATCTTCCGGCACTTGCCCCATGCGCTTGCCTAATTCGACCAATTTCGCCATCGACACGCCAGTGTCCCAATCATCCACCACGGGATGGTTCAGGTAAGGCGTCCAATCGACAAACAGGCTCTTGTTCGGCTCGGTAACCAATTGCTTGACGACGCTTTTACCCGCTTCCAAGGCCGCGCGGTAAAGCTCAACTAGCGCATCTGATTCAGCTGCAGTAAGCACGCCCTGCTCTGCCAGCCGGCTCGCATAAATCGCACGAGTTGTCGGTAAATTGTTAATTACCTGGTACATTTTTGGCTGAGTCGCAGACGGCTCATCCGCTTCGTTATGGCCGCGACGACGGTAGCAATACATATCGATGACTACGTCTTTCTGGAACTCCATGCGGTAGTCCAGGGCCATTTGTGTGACAAATAGCACCGCTTCAGGATCATCGCCATTGACGTGGAAAAT
>JBDSQT010000051.1:0-6906 GCA_039929665.1 Paraperlucidibaca sp. | reverse complement strand
AGGTGCTAGGCATTTGCTCGGCCTTGGCGGTGACCTCAAACATGAACACCGCATTAGCCATGTCCATCGGCCTAACGGCGGTGACCGCGTTTGCTAGCTTGTTTGTGTCGATCATTCGCCATGTCATCCCGAACGCCATTCGCATCATCGTGCAGATGGTCATTGTTGCGACCTTGGTGATCATTGTTGACCAAGTCTTGCGCGCCTTTGCGCCGGGCATTGCTAAGCAAATGTCGGTGTTCGTTGGCCTGATTATCACCAACTGCATCGTCATGGGTCGACTCGAAGCCTTCGCTATGAAAAACCCACCGACACTGAGTTTTATCGATGGTGTGGGTAATGGCTTAGGGTATTCCGCACTGCTGATGCTGATTGCCATGATTCGCGAAATCTTAGGCTCCGGCACCTTCTTCGGTCTAAGCGTATTACCCACCGTCAGCAATGGCGGCTGGTATGTGCCCAATGGCCTACTGCTATTGCCACCCTCTGCGTTCTTCCTGATTGGTTTGATTATCTGGGCTTTGCGTAGCTGGAAAACCGAGCAGCAAGAAAGCACCGAGTTCCGCATTGCGCCCAATACCCGCGCAACGCCGACGCACTAAGGCAGGAGAGAGATTATGTTGGAGCATTACCTTAGTCTGTTTGTTCGCGCGGTGTTTATTGAGAACATGGCGCTGTCGTTTTTCCTCGGCATGTGTACTTTTTTGGCGATTTCGAAAAAAGTCACTACTGCCTTCTCGCTAGGCATGGCCGTGGTCTTTGTGCAGGCCATCACCGTGCCAGTCAACAACCTGATGTGGCAGTACTTCCTGAAAGAGGGTGGTCTGCAATGGACAGGTTTAGAGGGTGCTAGTGCGGTTGATTTGAGCTTCCTATCGCTACTCACGTACATTTGTACTATTGCTGCCATGGTGCAAGTCATCGAGATGGCGTGCGATAAGTACCTCCCGGCCCTGTATAACGCCTTGGGTATTTATCTGCCCTTGATCACTGTGAACTGCGCCATTTTGGGTGGTTCGTTGTTTATGCAAGAGCGTGACTACAACTTGCCAGAGTCCGTGGTCTATGGCGTTGGTTCAGGGGTGTCGTGGGCGCTAGCGATTGTGTTGCTGGCAGCCATTCGCGAAAAGCTCAAGTACAGCGATGTGCCAGCCGGTATGCAAGGTTTAGGCATTACCTTTATCTCGGTAGGACTGATGTCACTTGGCTTCATGTCCTTCTCCGGCATTCAACTTTAAGGAGGCAGTTTCATGTCCACACCAATGGTCATTGTCCTCTCCATGCTGATGTTTACCGGCACTGTATTGCTGCTGGTAATGTTTATTTTGGCGGCGCGCTCGCGCCTAGTGTCCACTGGCGCAGTCGCCATCGGCATCAATGAAGATCCGGAAAAGCTCTTGCAAGTCAGCAGCGGTGGCAAGCTCTTGCAAGCCTTGGCGGATGAGAAAATTTTCCTGTCATCGGCCTGTGGTGGCGGTGGCTCCTGTGGTCAGTGCCGTGTCCGCGTAAAGGCCGGCGGTGGCGATATTTTGCCCACCGAAGAGTCGCACTTCACCAAGGGTGAGATCAAAGACGGCTGGCGTTTAGGCTGTCAATTACAAGTCAAACAAGACATGGAAATTGAGCTTGATGAGGCCTTTTTTGGTGTTAAACGCTGGGAGTGTGAGGTTGTTTCCAACGAAAATGTGGCAACTTTTATCAAAGAGTTGACGTTGAAATTACCTGAAGGCGAAGATGTGAATTTCCGTGCCGGTGGCTATGTGCAGCTGGAAATTCCTCCCTATGAGTGTAACTACACCGACATGGATATTCCGGATGAGTATCGCGGTGACTGGGAAAAGTTTGGTTTGTTTAAGGTCAAGTCGAAGGTTGAAGACACCACGATTCGCGCCTACTCCATGGCTAACTATCCTGACGAAAAAGGCATTCTGAAGTTCAATATTCGTATCGCCACGCCGCCATTACGCCAGCTCGATGAAATCCCCGCGGGCAAGATGTCCTCGTTTGTGTTCTCGCGTAAAGCCGGCGATAAGATCACGGTATTTGGACCTTTTGGCGAGTTCTTCGCTAAGAAAACCGAGGCTGAAATGATCTTTATCGGTGGCGGTGCCGGCATGGCACCGATGCGTTCGCACTTGTTTGACCAACTCAAGCGCTTGGGTAGTAAGCGCAAAATCAGTTTTTGGTATGGCGCACGCTCATTACGCGAAACGTTCTATGCTGATGAGTACGACAAGCTCGCGGCTGAAAATCCGATCTTCAAATGGCATTTGGCTTTATCGGAACCGCAGCCCGAAGATAACTGGACGGGTCACGCCGGCTTTATCCATCAGGTGTTGTTGGAAAACTATCTGAAGAACCACCCAGCGCCTGAAGACTGCGAGTTTTACATGTGCGGCCCCCCGATGATGAACTCCGCCGTGATCAAAATGCTCGAAGACCTTGGTGTCGATCGTGAAAACATCTTATTAGATGATTTTGGAGGCTAATGTGAGACAGGCTCATCGCGCACTATTTGTTGGGATGAGCCTTGCGCTCAGCATCACCTTGGCGGGTTGCCAACCAGCGGCCACGCCCGAGGCTGTTGAGAAGCATGCAGAGGCTCCGACGATACGCATCTCTGGCGTCGCTTATAAGTCCATGGCCTGGCAGGTCAGCTTGGCCGCATTGCCAGCGAACATCAGCCATGAGCAGTTACAAGCCGCGCTGCAAAAGCGTCTCGATGAGGCCAATGCGGTGCTCTCGACCTACCAGCCTACGACTGAGCTAATGCGCTTTAATCGCGCTAGCGTCGGCGAGTGGCATGACATCAGTCCTACGCTGCTGCATGCATTAAGCCGAGCCTTACAGGTCAGCGCGCAAATGGGCTCCTTGGCAACGGCCGCGAATGCCTACGACATTACCATTGCACCATTGGTTAATCTTTGGGGTTTTGGTGGCAGTGGAAAGAGCACTACAGTCCCTAGTGATGCGGATATTACGCAGGCACTGGCGACGGTGGGCTGGCAAAGTGTGCAGCTTGAAAGCAAGCGTAATCGTGCGCAAAAGCTCAAAGCTGTGAGCATTGATTTATCGTCAGTGGGCGAGGGCGCTGCAGTTGATGAACTCAGCACAGCCCTACAAAGCTATGGCGTGAAAGACTTTTTAATCAGTGTTGCCGGTACGCTAAAAGCTCGTGGCCAGCGCGCCGATGGCTCACCCTGGCGTATTGCCATTGAGCGGCCAGATGGCAGTGGCAGCGTTGAGCAGTTGGTTAGTCTGGGCGATGGCTCGTTGTCGACCTCGGGCTCGTATCGCAATTACTTCGAGCGTAATGGCGTACGCTATTCGCATACCATCGATCCGCGTACTGGCAGGCCGATTACGCACACGGGCGTCTCGGTGACTGTAGTGTCGCCGGTTAGCAATGATGCAACGTTGGCCGATGCTTGGGCTACCGCGCTCAGTGTCTTGGCACCAGATGCCGCGCTTGCTGTAGCTGACACGTTGGGGCTAGCCATTTACGTTATTGAGCGGAAGGGCAGCGGTTTCGTCGCCCGTCACTCGGCGGCCTTTACAGCGTATCTGCCGGTTGCGGCAGGTGCGGAGGGCGAGTAAATGCTGAGCTTATTTATCATTAGTTTTGTCGTCATCGTGCTGGTTGTGGTCGGCATGGCGGTCGGCGTGATGAATGGCCGGGAGCCCATCAAGGGCTCGTGTGGCGGTTTAAATCGTTTGGGATTGCGAGATGGCGAATGCCCGATTTGCGGTGATAATCCGGCATTATGTGAGTCGGAATCGGGCAGCGCTAGTCCTGCAAAAACAGCCGCTGAGCTCGGCCATCGTGCTAATTAAATTGATTAAGCCTAAGCGCCAACTACTACGTCGAACGCTTAAATACTCAGTCGACGCAGCCAAATATCCTTGTACATAACAAAGTCGCCCATAAAGCTGTAAAGCGGATATTTAAAGGTCGCTGGGCGATTTTTCTCATAAACAAAATGACCTACCCAGGCGAAGCCGTAACCAATCACAGGAAATGCCCACAGCCATACCCAGTTGCCGGTAATCACCGCGGCAACGAGTAAGGTCAACACCAGCGATGTGCCAATAAAGTGCAAGCGACGGCAGGTACGATTGCTATGTTCTTGTAAGTAAAATGGATAAAACTCGCGAAAGCTCGTAAATCGGGCATCACTCATGGCCACACTCCTAATCAAATTTGCTGCTGCTGTATATAACGTTACCGTTATGACGAAGTTGTAACTCACGCAGCTCGCCTTGCCAAGCCATAGCCTAAGGCATGAGTGTTTTCGTCAGCGAAAATGTCGTCTTCCGTCATTGCGTAGTAGCCGCAATCGTCCGACAGTCAGTACCACGCCAGTGACTATAAAGTCATTGGGTGTTTTTTTCATACAACGAGGACATTCCATCATGACGGAAGCCCTGATTTTTGATGCCGTGCGCACCCCGCGTGGCAAAGGCAAAAAAGACGGTTCATTACATACAGTCAAGCCAGTTGATCTAGTCGTTGGTTTGATGAAGGCGCTGGAAGCGCGCAACGGCGCTGAGATGAAAAATCACGTGGATGACGTGGTGCTCGGCTGCGTCACCCCGGTCGGCGATCAAGGTGCCGACGTGGCAAAAACTGCCGCGTTGGCTGCACATTGGCCTCACGAAACGGCGGGCGTTCAGCTCAACCGTTTCTGCGCTTCCGGCCTTGAGGCGGTGAATATTGGCGCAATGAAAGTACGCTCAGGCTTTGAAGACTTAGTCGTGGTCGGCGGCGTCGAATGTATGTCGCGTATCCCCATGGGTTCCGACGGTGGCGCGTGGGCCATGGACCCAGCGATCAACTTAGAAACTGGTTTTGTGCCACAGGGCATTGGTGCCGACCTGATTGCCACGCTCGAAGGTTTCAGCCGTACTGACGTCGATGCCTTCGCTGTTGAGTCACAAAAGCGTGCCGCTAACGCGCGTGCTAAAGGCTACTTCAATGGCTCCATAGTGTCGGTAAAAGACATCAACGGTCTCGATGTGTTGGTTGAAGACGAGTTCATCAAGCCCGACTCGACCGTGGAAAAACTTGCTGGCCTACAGCCCTCATTCATGATGATGGGCGAAATGGGCGGCTTCAACGCCGTGGCGCTGCAGAAGTATCACTGGGTTGAGAAAATCAATCACGTGCACACCGCTGCCAATTCATCTGGCATCGTCGATGGTGCTGCGCTGATGTTGATAGGCAACGAAGCCATGGGCAAAAAGCTCGGCCTAAAGCCGCGCGCACGCATCATTGCGACCGCCGTTAGCGGTGCCGATCCCACCATCATGCTCACTGGCCCAGCGCCAGCTGCTCGTAAAGCCTTGGCGAAAGCCGGCTTAACGGTTGAAGACATCGATCTCTGGGAAATCAATGAAGCCTTTGCCGCTGTCGCCATGCGCTTTATGAAAGACATGGGTATCTCGCATGACATCACCAATGTTAATGGTGGCGCCATTGCCATGGGCCACCCATTGGGCGCAACCGGTTGCATGATCGTCAGTATCTTATTGGATGAGCTTGAGCGCCGTGGTTTGAAGCGCGGTTTGGCCACACTGTGCGTCGGTGGCGGCATGGGTATCGCCACCATCATTGAGCGCGTGTAAGCCACGGCATAGGACTTTTTTGCGCGCCGCCTACGCTCGGTACGCAACACATTATTGAGAGAACGATTATGAGCCAGAGCTCCATTCGCTGGGAAAAAGATGCCGATAATATCGTCACTTTGACCATGGACGACCCTAACCAGTCGGCCAATACCATGAACGCCCTGTACCAGAAGTCCATGGGTGCAAGCGTCGATAGACTGATCGCTGAGAAAGCTGAAATCGCTGGTGTCATTATTACGTCCGCTAAAAAAACCTTCTTCGCGGGTGGTGATTTACGCTTGCTGATTCAAGCCACGCCCGCCGATGCGCCAGCAATGGCTATTGAAATGAAAGAAATGCATCGTCAGCTGCGCGGCCTGGAAACGCTGGGCAAACCTGTCGTTGCGGCAATGAATGGCACAGCGCTCGGCGGTGGTTTAGAAATCGCTTTAGCCTGTCACCATCGCGTTGCCATTGGCGGTACAAAAGCTGAGTTCGGCTTGCCCGAAGTGTCTTTAGGCTTACTGCCCGGCGGCGGTGGTCTGACGCGCGTAACGCGTATGCTGGGTATTCAAAACGCGTTGATGAATGTACTCATGCAAGGTCCACGCATGAAGGCTGAGAAAGCTCAGTCCACCGGTCTAATCGATGAGTTAGCGACTGACGCAGATGACCTATTGGCGAAAGCGCGTACATGGATTAAAGCTAATCCAAATGCGCAGCAGCCATGGGATAAATCGGGCTATAAAATGCCCGGCGGCACACCTTCTACGCCAGCCTTGGCAATGAATCTGCCCGCGTTCCCTGCCAACCTGCGTAAGCAAACCAAAAACGCCAACTACCCGGCACCAAAAGCCATCATGTCGGCTGTCGTGGAAGGTGCACAGGTGGACTTCGATAACGCCCTGAAAATCGAATCGCGTTACTTCATCAAGCTCGCCACAGGCAAGCAGGCGAAAAACCAAATCAAAGCCTTCTTCTTCGACTTACAGAAGATCAATGGCGGTGGTTCGCGTCCGAGCAAGGACACCTATCCGGTCTGGAAAGCCAAGAAAATCGGTATCTTGGGCGCAGGCATGATGGGGCAGGGCATCGCCTATGTGTCGGCGACCGTCGGCATTGAAGTGGTTTTGCTTGATCAAAGCGTAGAAGCGGCTGAGCGCGGTAAGGCCTACACCAAAGGCTTGCTCGACAAGCGTGTTAGCAAAGGCCGCCTGACAGCTGAGAAAGCGGCAGAAACCTTAGCGCTAATTAGCACTACGGACAGCCACAGCGATTTGGCCGGTTGCGATATCGTCG
>JBDSQT010000050.1:0-7974 GCA_039929665.1 Paraperlucidibaca sp. | reverse complement strand
CTGGCACTCAGACTTTGAGACGTGGCATACCGAAGATGGCATGCCTGCCATGCGTGCGCTGTCGTGCTCGGTATTGCTCACCGACAATCTCGCTGAGCATGCGCCTAAGCTGCTGATTCCTGGCTCGCATAAAACCTATGTCGGCTGTGTTGATCCCGCCATTTGCCCGGTCACCGACGATGAAGCGGCGCACGAGTCACACACCATGGGCCAGCCATCGCCAGAGATTCTGTCCTTGCTCACGCACCAAGCGGGCGACATCGCCAGCGCTACCGGCTTAGCTGGTAGCGTGGTGTTTTTCGACTGCAATATTCAGCATCGCAGTGCCGATGAGCCATCGGAGCACTCACGCGCTAATGCTTTCTTGGTCTACAACAGTGTCGACAATACACTCGGCGATCCAGCCAATGGCCTGGAGCCGCGCCCCGAGCATTTAGCTCATCGCGAGCAAACCAGCCCATTGCATCCGCTTGCCTGAGTGCTAGAAAAGGGTCGTGGCGGCTACAACCGTCATGACCCATCGAGCTTACTGAAGCCGCACCAAGCCCTCGACATTGTTTAATCAAAAAAAATTGATATAGCACCCATTGGCAGTTACACTGCCGCGCTATGCCAACTCCCAACGCACCACTTATTGCTACCGACTCTGCGCTTGCCCAACTCGCGAGCTGGTTGCGCGCGGCCGGCGATCCGCTACGCCTAGTGATTTTACGCCTGCTCGAACGCGATGCTTTTGGTGTGCTAGAGCTGTGCTATTTGCTCGATACCAAGCAGCCATCGCTCAGTCATCATTTAAAAATTTTGCTCCACGCCGGGTTGGTGACGACACGGCGCGAGCGCACCACGGTATTTTATCGCCGCGACCCCAGTGGCGCCGAAGCCGGCAGCTTGAAACGACGCTTGATGGCCGAGCTCGATGAAGGCGCACTGCCCCTACCGGTAATGCAGCGCTTAAAAACGGTACGTGAGCAGCGCGCGCAAGCCTCGCAACGCTTCTTCACCGAAAACGCCACGCGCTTTCGCAGCCAACAGGAACAAATCGCTGACTTTAGCGAGTACGGCCCCTTAGCGGCCGAGCGTGCCATTCGTGTGCCGGGCGACCTGTTGTTGGAAATCGGTCCGGGCGAAGGCGATTTATTGCCGATGGTTAGCCCATACTTTCATCAGGTACTGGCTATCGATGCCTCGCGTGAAATGCTCGACAAGGCCCAGTCCATCGTCACCAGCGCAGAGCTGAGCAATGTCACGCTCACACATGGCGACCTGATCTCGCAGCCGCCACAACGCAAAGCTAATACCATCGTCATCAATATGGTTCTGCACCATGTGCCGCAACCCGAGCAGCTCATTGATCTTGCCTGCGAGCAGCTTGCCGATGATGGCCGCCTGATCATTACCGAGCTCTGTGAACACGATCAAGACTGGGTGCGCGATGCCTGTGGCGATGCTTGGCTAGGCTTCCCTGCCGAAGACTTACTGCACTGGACACGCCGCGCTGGCGTGCTACCCGTGAGTGCCGACTACCTGGCCTTACGCAATGGCTTCCGTGTACAAATCCATGAATTCCAAAAACCCGCTGCCGCCACTCGCGGCACTACCCGCTAGGATAATGTTATGAGCGAATACAGCATTTTTACTTCCGAATCGGTGTCTGAAGGCCACCCGGACAAGCTTGCCGACCAAATTTCCGATGCCTTGCTCGATGCTATCTTGGCGCAAGATCCACAGGCGCGTGTGGCCTGCGAAACTTTGGTGAAAACTGGTGTCGCACTGATTGCTGGCGAAATCACCACCACCGCCATCGTCGATTACGAAAAAATCATCCGCGATAAAATCGTGGAGATTGGCTACGACAGCTCCGACGCCTATTTTGATGGTCATACCTGCGCGGTGATGAACTTAGTGGGTGCTCAATCACCTGACATCGCCCAAGGTGTTGATCGCAGCAAGCCTGAAGATCAAGGCGCTGGCGACCAAGGCTTGATGTTTGGTTACGCCAGCAACGAAACCGACGCACTGATGCCCGCCCCCATTCTGTATGCCCACCGCTTAGTCGAACGCCAAGCGCAAGCGCGCAAATCTGGCGAACTGGCCTGGTTGCGCCCCGATGCTAAGTCACAAGTCACCTTTCGTTATGCCAATGGCAAGCCCGTTGGCGTCGATGCGGTCGTGCTGTCGACTCAGCACAGCACCAGTGTCAGCGATGCCGATCTGCACGAAGGTGTCATGGAGTTGATCGTCAAGAAAGTGCTACCCGCAGAATGGTTGAGCAAAGACACGAAGTTCTACATCAACCCCACCGGCCGTTTTGAAATCGGTGGCCCCATGGGCGACTGCGGTCTGACCGGTCGCAAAATCATTGTTGATACTTACGGCGGCATGGCGCGTCACGGTGGTGGCGCGTTCTCTGGCAAAGACCCGTCGAAAGTTGATCGCTCGGCAGCCTATGCCGGTCGTTATGTAGCGAAAAACATTGTTGCTGCGGGCCTCGCAGACCGCTGCGAGATTCAAGTGTCGTACGCCATTGGTGTGGCCGAACCAACCTCGGTCTCGATCAACACCTTCGGTACAGGCAAAATCAGCGATGAGCGTATTGTTGCCCTAGTCCGCGCGCATTTTGACTTACGCCCGTATGGCCTAACCCGCCAGCTCAACTTGCTACACCCAATCTATGGCCCAACAGCCGCCTATGGCCATTTTGGCCGCGAGCCCTATGAGCGCGTATACGACTACACCGTGCGAGAGCAAGGCCGCAAAGTGGCCAAGCAACACACGGCGACGGCGTTTACCTGGGAACGTACCGACAAGGCCGAACAGCTGCGGGCAGACGCAGGCCTTTAAGCTGTGTCGCGCGCCTAGCCATCGCTAAGCGCGCTTACGCTTAGATACCCATTGCCGATAAACGTCGCAGGGTTTCGCCAATGATGGTCGCCAGCAGCGGATGCTCGGCGGCCCACATCATCTCCAAGCGACGAAGCTCGCTTTCAAAGGCCTCAGCACTGGGTGGCTGATTGCTACGAAACTGCAGCGCCAGCGCATCCATCGACTCTTCCATGACTTTACGCTGATGCGGCTCTAGCGCATGGGCGTCCATATTGGAACGCCATTCGGCGAGTTTTCGGTGGGTCTCATTGGCATTCATGGCATGGCCTCTTTTCATTGTCGACTGCATCGATCATACCCCCAAATGCTGCAAGCCAAGCAAGTTCGGCCTATCAAAGACATGCCTAAGCAATAGCACTTGCTTAACGACGGCATCTCCGCAAAGCTCAACGGTCTATCCATCCTGACCCAGAAGCAGAGAGGAGCATCCATGCATAGAACTGGACGTCGTTACCGTAGCGGCCGCGCAGCTGACAATTACGACATCATTGTTATTGGCTCCGGCATTGGCGGCCTAAGCCTCGCCGCCTTAATGACCAAGCTCGGCAAGCGCGTCTGTGTGCTAGAGCAGCACTACACCGCCGGCGGCTTCACCCATAGCTACGAGCGCGAAGGCTTTGAATGGGATGTTGGCGTGCACTACATCGGCGAGGTGCATAAACCGCACAGCACCTTGCGCCGTCTCTTTGATGTGATTAGCGATGGCAAGCTGAAGTGGGCCTCCATGGACACGACCTATGACCGCATTATCATTGGTGAGCGTCGTGTTGATTTCGTCGAAGGCCGAGCCGCACTTATCGACAGCCTAGTTGAGCAGTTCCCCGCTGAAGAGGCGGCCATTCGACGCTATATCGAGCTGGTTGATGAGACCGCGCGCTCCGCACAGAAGTTTTTCGCCGGTCAGGCGATGCCGCGCTGGCTGGGCAGAACCTATCAGGCTGCGCGCCCTCTGTTGGTGCCGAAAAATTGCTTTCGCAGCGTCCGTGACGTACTAGAGGAGCTAACACAAGATCAGGAGCTGATCGGCGTGCTCACTGGCCAGTGGGGCGACTACGGCATGGTCCCGCGCGATGCCTCCTTCCTCATGCACGCCACGGTGGTAAAGCATTACTTTGGTGGTGGTAGCTATCCTGTCGGTGGCTCCTGGCAGATCCCCGACACCATTACGCCAGTGATACGCGCGGGCGGCGGCGAAGTGTTTACCTACGCCAAGGTCGAGGAGATCGTCATTGAACAAGGCCGCGCCGTTGGCGTCCGTATGGCCAATGGCGATGTTTTACGCGCACCACAAATCGTCAGCTCGGCGGGCGCACGCGTGACCTTTGAGCAGCTACTGCCTGCCGCGCTCCGCGAATCATTGGGCTATCCGGCTAAATTGCAGCAGGTGAAAACCTCAGGCGCGCATCTGTGTATTTATGCCGGCTTCAACGGTAGCGCTGCTGAGCTAGGCCTACCAAAAACCAATTTATGGATTTACCCAACACCTCATCACGAAGCCAATGTTGCGGCATTTCAGGCCGACGTAAATGCCCCCTTCCCCATGCTTTACGTGTCTTTCCCTTCAGCAAAAGACCCCGAATGGGACACCAATTATCCGGGCAAAAGTACCGTGGAAGTGTTGACCATGGCACCGTGGGATTGGTTCGAGAAATGGCAAGACACCACGTGGGGCAAACGCGGCGATGACTATGATGCGTTCAAAGCCGGCCTCCAGGAGCGCCTACTTGAAGCCTTGTTTAAAGAGCTGCCGCAGTTACGCAAGGCCTTGGTTTACGCAGAGCTCTCAACGCCGCTCTCGACGGCGTGGTTTGGCAACTATCCACAAGGTGAGATTTATGGGCTAGACCACGATGTCGAACGCTTTCGTCAGACCTGGCTACACCCCATCACGCCGATACCTGGACTGGCGTTAACGGGGCAAGACGTGGTTACCGCAGGCGTCGGTGGCGCACTGATGGCCGGCATGCTAACCGCCTGCGCCCTCATGGGCCGTCGCGCCAATAAGGTCATGGACCTATTAAAGCAGTGGCAACCACAGTGACAGACGCTGCCGAATCAACTACTGAGGCCTTTCGCGCCCGCTATCGCGCCGCCATTCATCCCTACTATTCCGGGCGCTTGCATGCGCTCTGGATTGCCGTCGCGGGACTGACAGTGATAGCCGTTGCCGTGGCCCAGCTACACGCCGTGAAGCCCTTAGAATGGCTGGTGCTTTTGCTCGCACTGCTGCTGGGTAATGTCGGCGAATATGCTATTCATGTGCAGCTCGGGCATCGTAAAAAGCGCTGGGCCAAGCTCTTTTATCAGCGCCATACGGGCGACCATCACAGCTTTTTTAGTGATACACATATGCACTGGCAGACGCCGCGCGACTGGCGCGTGGTGCTCTTTCCCGCATGGCTAATTCTCGTTGTTATCGCACTTATTGGTGCGCCGGGCGCATGGGTCTTTGACCACTTCGTCTCCAGCAATGCGTCGTGGCTTTGGCTAGCCGGCATTACCGCGACCTATGTGCTCTACGAAGCGTTTCACTTCAGTGATCACTTACCCGATGGGCATTGGCTGCATCGGCTAGTGCCTGGCTTGGCGGCGATGGCACATTTACATCGCCTGCATCATCACCGCGACAACATGACGGCCGTGAACTTCAACCTGACCTTTCCGCTCACCGACTACGTCATGGGCACGCTGTATTGGAAATCACCCACACCCTGAGTACTAGAATACCGGCAGGCGAAACATCAGCTCAACATTGCGGTCTTTCGCTGTGCCTTGGCGAGTCATGCCAAAGCCACACACGGCATCGATGCCACCGTCGCTAGGTAGTTTTTGTAGGCTGCCGGGATCGAGTAAATAGAACTGGCAACGATCATCGGCTTCCGCCAATTTGCGTGAACGCTCGAAGGTGTGAGTGAGTACGGGACCACGTAAGGTACCGGTGCCATTGCCGTTATCGAACAGCTCAATGAGCCGCTGCTCCTGCGGGAAGTCGATGAGCGATGCCGTTTCAACCTGCCAAAATCCGCGGCAATGCGGCTTGCCATCGGCGGCCACTCCAGATTTTTTACAGATCACTGGCGAGCTAATCTCCCCATTACTGCCCGTGAGTTTACCGTCATCGCCGGAGCTCACGGCAAATGGCCGAACGCGATGCAAGTGCGTATGGCCTGCCAACCACGCCACCACATTGGGGTAGCTGGCCAGCTCAGCATCCAACTCTTTCGCGGTTAAGTCGGTGGGCACGGCGGCGGCAAACATGCCGAACTCGGCAAACGTCAGATCAGGGTGGTGCGAGAAGATCATCACCAGCTTTTTGGCTTTATAGGCTTTATCTAGCTCGACTTTCAGCCAGTCAAATTGCGCACGATCGACCGTACCATCGGCTAAGGCGAACGGGTTACGAAGCAAGTCGGTAGGCAGGCGCGGATCGGTACCGTCGATGACGGTATTAAGCACGATCATGCGGAAATTACCGCTGTTGAAAGCATAGTAGCCATCGTTGTGCTTTTCATTGTCATCGCGGCGGGCGGCATCGACAAAATTGAACCCGTGGCCTATCGGCTGGCTGCTGGTCTCAAAAAACTCTTGGATGAACTCACGCGGCTGCACAATGTGGCGCCGGCCCGTGCTTAAGAATGATGCCTCGTTCGCACCAACTCCCAGTGGCGCGGTGCCCCGCAGATAGCCATCATGATTACCAAAGGCGACATACCATGGCGTTTTTAGAGCCTGATTTTCGCAGGCCTCAGCGCCCTCAGTACAGCGCAGAATCTGCGGCAGACCAGGCGCTTGAGTCAGCGTTTGGCGGCTCGGGTCAGTCGCACCTGAGGCATCACGGCCTAATTGTGCAGCGAGCTGATTAACAATTTGTCGCAGCGTGCGCGTCAGCGTGAACTGAAAGCTGGGATCGCTAACATCAGGGTCTGGGCTTTGACTATCCGGCACACCTCGGCCCGTAAAGCGCGTGCAGGCTTGCTGGATAATCACGCCCGGAGTGCCGGCCGGCAAGCCAGCAACACAGGATTTTTCAAAGGCGCTCATCTGATCAAAGGTGCCATCGAGATTGTCGATGAAACGACGCGTTTCCGCCAAGGTGGTGAGGTCGGCGCTATCGCCGGTAACAATCATAAATGACGCCGGATAATCCTTCAGGCAGTCATTACTGTGGCCAATCATATTGTTCAGCACCTCGTCGGAGTACTCCTCCTGCAAGCGCTGGGCTGACTCAAACGTGGGATTGATCGGATCAGTGAAGCCTGCACCATTAATCGTCTGCCCCTCGTCATCAATGATGTGGTCATCGGTGTAATGCAAAAAGCGCAGCATCAGCGAGGCATTGGCGGTGCGCTGGCCAGCCGCTAGCTCGTTGCGCGTGACGAAGGGGTCGGGCGCAAAGGCTTTGCAATTAGCGGCTTTATTGGCCGTGGCAGGGGTGCCGATATCAGGTGCTGTCGGCTTTTTAGTAGCCAGCGAGCCGCTGCCACTTTCGCCACAGGCGGTTAGCAGCAGGCTAGCAAGTGCAATGGTGAGAATGACTGGACGCATGGCGAACCTCTTTCATCTATTTATTATTTTTTTGGTGCGCTCATGGGCGCGATCATCTGGGTCGTACAAGGGTAGTGCTGGCCTTAGGCGGCCAGCACTACCGCTACTTACAGGCGATACAGCAAACCGGCCTGCAGGATGGGTAAAAACTTGTATTTGGAGAGGTCGTCTTCGATTTTGCGCTCTTCGCTCTGCTCAAGGCCAAAACAGCCCGGTGCAGCGCAGGTAATATTTGCATCAACGTTAGGCTTGCCGGCATACATAGCGCCTACGCTGACATGGTAGCCAAGGCCTACTTTATTTAGCGGTGTCTCCCAACCCATGGTCAATGCGGGCGCAATAGATTGGGCGAACTCTGCTTTGACTGTTGCACTCTCTACAAGAGGGTTTTGAAAGTCACGCCCGACAAGATCAATTTTGCTGTTTTGCGCAACCACACCAAATGACACGCGGAAATGCCCACCAAACGGTGCCCAGTTCACAAATAGCTGCGGATTCTTCAGCGAAATATCTGCGTCGTACGTCGCCTCATCGGTTTTCACATCG
>JBDSQT010000049.1:0-5134 GCA_039929665.1 Paraperlucidibaca sp. | reverse complement strand
ATGTTTAACGGCAATGGTGCGCGCCGGTGACAGCGTTGGGCGTTATGGCGGAGAGGAGTTTCTTATTATCTTGCCGAATACCGACGCCAGCGAAGCGCACGCGGTGGCTGAGCGCTGCCGTATCGGCTTAAAGGCGCTCACGGTAGCCAATGATCAGGGCACACCCGTACCCATCAGTGCAAGCTTTGGCTTAACGCTGATGAGCTCAGGTGATAGTTCAGTGAGTGCGGCCATTGCTCGCGCCGATGAAGCGCTGTATCAGGCCAAGGGTAATGGCCGTAACCGCGTCGAGACCTTACTGGCGAAAACAGGCACGGTGCCTAGCGATGCCTTTAGCAAGTCACGCAGCTAAAGGCATCGCTAGGCGACAGCTCACTACTTCTGTGTGCTGTCTTGCCCTGCCTTAATGGCCGCTTGACGCTTCAAGCCCGCGGCCCGAAACAGCCCCAGTGCCTTCGCACTAGTTTCCGGAAATAAGCTCGCTGCCCGTGCCGTGGCACCGCGCCATGCCGGCAATGTAATTTCCATCGGGCGCTTTTTCCAGACCGGCCCGACAATGGCATCCACCACCTCTTCAGCCGTCAATGCGCGCGGCCCCGAGAAGGTTAGCGCGGCTTGCTCGCGGCCTTTTTGAATATCGAGCATAGGTGTTTGCACGGCATCGGGGCAGACCGCGGTGACCGCGATGCCTTTATCGGCAAGCTCCATGGCAATGCCCAGCGTGTAACCGCGCACGGCAAACTTACTGGCGCTGTAAATACTCAAGCCCGGCACCGGCGACAAACCCGCCAGCGAAGCAATATTGATGATATGTCCACGGCCACTAGCGAGCATGTGTGGCAAGACGGCTTGGCAGCCAAACATCACGCCCTTAACGTTAATATCGATTTGCCAATGCACATCATCGGCAGCAGCTTCATGCGCCCAGTTATCGCGTAACACGCCAGCAACATTGGCCAATACATCAACACCGCCCCAGTGCGCCACGATATCGCTCATTAGCGCCTGCCATGCCGCTGCATCGCGCACATCTAAACGCTTGATGAGCAACTGGTTTTGACACGTCGTATAGGCCTGTAACGCAGTCATTGCCTCGAGATTAATGTCGCAAGCGCAGACCTGATGGCCTTGGCCCAGTAGACGTTTCACTAAAGCGAAACCAATGCCGGATGCTGCTCCGGTGACAACGACGTTCATTTCGCAGCCTGCGTTAAGCGACCGTATTGCAAATTGCCTACCGTCACGGTCGGCGCGGTGCCTGGGAACAGCCAAAAGCTGCTGGCCTCTGACGAGGGTGCCATATTGGGAAAGCGTGGGTCTCTGACGCTGGGGCCAGCAATGGTTTTTTCCGCCACCATCGAGATGTATTGGTCGACCACATATTCCTGTGTATTGCCGTTGATAATGATCTCCGCACCGGTTTGCTTGGCGTAGGCTGCCAAGCCTGGAATACGCGATAACTTCGGCTCATATGCGTCGAGGCTGACGCCGTTTTCACTGGTGACAAACAGACCGCCCTCGGTATGCGCAACAATCGAGTGATTACCCTCGGTATGGCCTTTGGTTTTAATCAGAGCCACCGAGCCGTCGCCGAGATACACGCTCTCATCGAGCAGTTCGACTTTAGCTTCGGGCACATCGGCAATGCCGCCGGGGCAATACCATTGGTTATGCCAAGGAATCAGGCCTTTAGCGCTTTCCCACTCCTCACGCATGATCAGCAGCTTAGCGTTGGGCAGCAGACCAGGACGCTCAGCGTTGCCCAGCCAGCGCGTGACATTTTGCGTGTGCAAATGGTCATAGGTGATGTAGTCGATGTCTTCCGGGCGCAGGCCAATTTTTGCGAGGACGCCAAGTACGGTATTGGGCGTGCGCACAATTAAGCTATCCATCACGCCAGTGAAACGACCAGCTTGAGCATCAAGCTGCGCGAAAAAAGGTGTTTCGCGCTGATGCTCCCAGTCTGACGGACTCACTAGCAGGGTTTTTAGACCTTCAGCGCTATCGAACTGAATGACAAACAGGCGATTGCACAAATGCACAAAAGGTGTCGGTCGCGTGAAGGCGTTCAGATAAGCAAATTTGGCCGGATATGGCACGCGCACGAGTTCGAAAGACTCGTAATAGCGAACCGTGGGCTTAGCCAACATATCGCGGCGAAAATCCCCAGCGGCGGCGCGCGTGTCGCCAACACGCGTCATGGGCTGTAAAGACTTACGACTGCCATCGAAATGCTTAATGTCCGTCATCATTTGCATTGCATGATCCTCATGACAAGATCCGAAAGGGATTTGCTTATTGATTTCGATGCCACTATATTTCGGACAAGATACCTTGTCAAAACTATAAAACGCATGACAACAAAGCACCCAACAACGGCCACAGGCCAGCGCCCCGTCGCTACGCGGGCCTATCGCGGCGCCACCGCCGAGGTGCGCGAAGCCGAACGCCGTGAACGCCTGCTCAGCACCGCACTGACGCTATTTGCCGAACAAGGCTATGCGCGCACCCCCATTGAGCAGTTATGCGCAGAGGCAAAGGTCACGGCGCGACATTTCTACCAACTCTTTGGTAGCCGCGAAGGCCTGCTGCAAACGCTATACGCTCAACTCATGCAAGACCTTGGTGGCGCGCTACTCAGCGCACTCTCCCAGCCTCAGGCCAACATCAGCGAACAACTGCCGCTCGCCGTGCGCACCTTAGTCGAGCACTATCTCGCTGATATTCGTCGCGCCCGCGTCGGTGTACTCGAGGTGGTTGGTGTTAGTCCGGAGATGGAACGGCTACGCCGCGGCGCCATCCACGACATGGCAAAGCTCATTGCGCTCTACATGAACCAATTGGCCGCCCAAGGCGATTTACCGGTGCGCGATTATCACCTCACCAGTATCGCCATCGTCGGTGGCATCAACGAGTTGATGGCTGACTGGCTGACGATTGCCGAACCGCACAGCGTGACTGAACTGAGCGCTGAGATTACCGATTTTTTAACCGCATTAATGCATGGCAGCCATCAGCTGCCCTCACGCGAGAACCCCGTATGACAACACTGTGTATTACTGGCATTGGTGGCTTTATTGGCCTAGCCATGGCCAAACGCGCGCTTAGCTTGGGCTGGCAAGTGCAAGGCTTAGATATTTCCGAGCAGGCCGCGGCACGTGCCCGCGTCTTAGGTATTCGCGTCGTGGTCGGCGGCGTCAATGATGTCGAGGCCGTGAGCAAAGCCGTCAGCAATGCCACGGTGGTATTTCATACTGCGGCAATCGTGGAAGAAGATGGTGCGCGCGAAGACTATCAGCGCATCAACGTTGAGGGCACTCGCACGGTCTGCGAGTTAGCACGCAAGGCCGGCGTTAAGCGTGTCGTGCACCTGTCATCGGTGATGGTCTATGGCTTTGATTTCCCGCCCGAAATAAGTGAGGACGGGCCGCTCGATGGCCAAGGCAATGTCTATAACGACAGCAAACTCGACAGCGAGCGTGTGGCCATGAGCCTTAACGATCCTGAGCACAACTTTGGCGTCATCGTCATCCGACCTGGCGATGTCTATGGCCCAGGCAGTGTGCCGTGGGTGATTCGCCCGATTGATCTGCTCAAGCAAGGCGTGTTTATGCTACCTGACAATGGCCGTGGCGTGATCAATCATGTGCACGTAGAAAACCTTATCGATGGCGTGTTGCTGGCCATTCAGCACGATGCCTGCGGTGAAGCATTTATCATTACCGACGGCTTCGCCACGCCGACGCGGGTATTCTTTCGAACCCATGCCTTGATTGCCGGCACACGCCTGCGGACCGCGCCGACCTGGGTACTAAAGGCATTACTGAGTGCTTTAGGCCCAGCCTATCGCGCGCTTGGCAAAAAGCCGCCAGCCAGTCCCGAGGCGATGCGATTTTTGCTGCGTAAACATCGCTACTCCATCGCCAAAGCGCAAAAGTACTTGGGTTATGCGCCGCGTATTCGCCTTAGTGAAGGCATGGCCGAGCTACTCGCCGACGCACAACTCAACCCCAGCAAAACACTAGAGAAACCCAAACCTGTCCTGAAGGGGTATTAATCATGGCGCTCTTTGCCCCACGCATCCGTGATGCACTGCTGTTTCATCTGGTGTTTTTTGCCATTGCCATTCCGCTGGCCTTAAAGCCTGCGCTGGTGAAACTGAACTTAGGCGATCTGCTGATGTATTTGGTCGCGGGCTATGTGGTGATGCTGCCGCTGTTTGGCCTGCTGCGTAAGCATCGCGAATGGGTGGCGTTGTGGTGGTTTTTGCTACCGCTATCGATGGCCTTGCCCTGCGCTGATTGGATGCTAGTGCAAAAAATGGGCACGCTGCACTTCCCCGATCATGGCGCGCCACGCTTAGGCGGCGCTGTGCCGATTTACTTCCTCGGCATGTGGCTAATGCTGCTCTGGCCACTGTGCTGGATCAATGCCTACGCACGCTTTCCGCTATTTAACGCTGCCATCATGGCGCTCATCGCGTTTACCGCGTGGGAATGGGCCGCACGACCCATGGGGCTATGGCATGCCGACGGTGTACGGCAATTTCATGGCTTTGCGCTCTACCCACTGATTCCCGAAATGTTACTCGGCGCAGGCGCGTTATGGATGTGGCAAATACAGCGTAATCGTCCATGGTTGTCGCAGCTGTTTGGCGCGCTGTCGGTGGCAGTTTTTTACGCCGGCGCACTGTCATTATCGCTGCTCTGGATTGGCTAATTGGAGACCTTGATGAGCAATATAATTAACCAGCCATTTACCCTACCTTGCGGCGTCACGCTGCCCAATCGCCTGTGTAAAGCCGCGATGACTGAAGGCGTGGCCGATGATTATCTGCATGCTACAGCACGCCACGCCACGCTGTACAAGCGCTGGAGCGATGGCGGCGCAGGCTTACTGCTAACCGGCAACGTACAAATCGACCGACGGGTACTGGAACGCCCCGGCAATGTCGCCATCGATCCAGTCCCTGAACACAGCGACCCCAAAGGCATGGCACAACTGAAAGCGTGGGCTGCTGCGGGGACTGCCAACGGCAATCAGCTGTGGATGCAAATCTCCCACGCCGGCCGTCAGTCGCCACGCTATGTGACTAGCGAACCGGTAGCGCCATCGCCCGTGCAACTAAAATTGC
>JBDSQT010000048.1:0-7444 GCA_039929665.1 Paraperlucidibaca sp. | reverse complement strand
CTTTGCCGTAGTGAATCAGCGCGGCGAGCAGCATCGCGATGAAATCACCCCTGAAGGCTTCTTGAGTAATCACGCCGGTGGTGTGCTGGGTGGAATCTCCAGCGGCCAAGAGCTGATCGTGCGCATTGCCTTGAAGCCAACGTCGAGCATTACCACGCCGGGCCGTAGCATTAATTTGGCAGGCGCGGCGATTGAGGTGGTGACTAAAGGCCGTCACGATCCCTGCGTGGGTGTGCGTGCCACGCCGATTGCTGAAGCCATGATGGCGATTGTTCTGCTTGATCATGCGCTGCGCCATCGTGCGCAAAATGCCTTGGTGCAGTGCAGTACGCCGGTGGTGGCGGCGATTGCGCCGAGTGCTGGGCGCGATTCGGCTAACTCGGCGGCCACGAAGCCTATCTCGCCGACTTCGTGAGTTCCTCCGCTCGCCCACCGTTTGTAGCGTTGGGCGCGTTTTACTTCTTCTACTTCGCCGTCATTGGCGGCTTCATGCCCTACTGGGGCCTGTACCTGCAAAGTCTTGGCTACAATGCCGAAGCTATTGGCCAGCTGATGGCGGTGGTTATGGCCACTCGCATCATCGCGCCCAGCTTCTGGGGCTATATCGCCGATAGCACTGGCCAGCGCTTGCGCTTGGTGCGCATTGGCGCCTTCATGATTTGCATCGGCTGGCTGGGTGTATTTATCGCGCGAGAGTTCTGGCCGTTAGCCGCGGTGCTGCTGGCCTATGGCTTCTTCCAAAATGCCATTTTGGCGCAATTTGAAGCGGTGACTATGGCGCATTTGGGTAGCCAACGCGCGCGCTATAGTCAGGTTCGTGTCTGGGGCTCATTAGGCTTTATCGTCACGGGCACCGGCTTAGGTTTAGCCTTTGATTATTATGATGTCGCGATGTTGCCGTTGGCATTACTGGTGTGTGCCGTCGCCACGTGGCTGGCGAGCTTATGGGTGCCCGATGTGGTCACGCCGACGCGTCGCGATGCCAGCACTAGCCTCTGGCAAGTTCTTAAGCAGGCACCGGTCTTGAGCTTTTTTATTGCGCACTTCCTGCTGCAGCTCTCTCATGCGCCGTACTACACCTTCTACAGTATCTTCCTCGAAGAGCATGGCTATTCACGCACGCATATAGGCTGGTTATGGGGCATGGGCGTGCTCGCCGAGGTCGGTATTTTTCTCGTCATGCACCGATTTTTGCCGTGGGTTGGTGAGTTACGACTGATGCTGATTAGCCTGTTATTGGCGGCGCTGCGCTGGGTGCTTATTGGCCAGTTTGTCGATAATGTGCAGATTATTTGGCTAGCGCAGTTGCTTCATGCGGCGAGTTTCGCCACTTTCCATGCCGCCGCCATGACGTTGATATATCGTCACTTTGGCGATGGCAATCAAGGCCAAGGCCAAGCGATTTACAGCATGCTGTGGGGCACTGGCGTGGCGCTGGGCTCGTGGTGGGTGGGTATGTTGTGGGCGCCAGCGATGGGGCCATGGATCTTTATCGCCGCGGCGACATTGTGCGTATTAGCGTTTTTTATCTTGTATTACGGCGCGCGCCGAAGCAGTGCAGTGGCCGTGGTTCATCACGCTTAACAAGCCTAATCCCAGCGTCCAGTTCGCGCCGCAATCACGCGCACGCGATTAACACCTGGCGCCCGGCAATGCGGTAAGCGTTCGGCAAAGTCACGTGGGCGCAGCAGATGTGCGCTGCCGAAGCCGCAGAGCTCTAAGGCTTGCTCGGCACTGACATCACTATCGAAATGCAAATGCACTTGGCCACGAACAAAAGCTGAGAGCATCTTCAAAAAGGCTTTACTGGCAAGATCTTCACCTAAATGCCCTAAGTGAATATCGGCTAGATAAAGCCCGCGCTGCATGCGTCCCAAGGCATCTGCGATACGACCCCACAGACCAATCACGCTATCGGTATCGAAGTAGTTCAGCAGACCCTCGGTGATGATCGCTGTGCCTTTGCGACGGTCAAGCGTGCTCATCAACGCATCAAGGCTTAAGGCACCCTCATCGCTAAAGGCATCGATGTCGACGACACGATGATTGGGGCTGTCGAGGCCGGCGCTGAGTAGTAGCTCGCGCTTGCGCTGTGCCATGGCGGGCAGATCAGCCTCGATGTATTCAATGGCATCGCCATGGCGTTCGGCAAAGCGCCAGCCACGCGGCGATAAGCCACTGGCAATCTCGATGACCTGCGTGATGGCACCGCTGGCGATGGCGCGCTCGAGCTGTAGATCAATGAGAGTGTGGCGTGCCAGTAGAATCGCATCCATGGTCACGCCATTGAGGCGCTCGGATAACCAATGCGGCCCGCGTAGCGCAGCGTACAGCGCCTGACCTTTTAGTGTCGCAAAAGAGGGGTGTGAGAGATCGTTGGCGACCCAGACATAGCCGGTGTAATGCGCAGTGGGGCTGATATTGTTGTTATTGCTGTTATCGGCGTTTTGGGCCATGACCGCTCCAATCGAAAAAAGCCACACAAAGGCAGCGCAAAGCTTAATGAAAAACGAAAATCAGACTACGGCGATTTTTTCTTAAGCGCTAGGGTTTGTGCCGCCCGCGTGTCGGGAAGCGCTGGTGGATACACAAAAAATCGATGGCTTACCGGTTAGCGCGTGTAACGCCAGCAGGCTGAGCGGGTCTAAGACTCATCACAGCATCGATTGGTGCTTTAAAATGCGTTAAAAATCGACTGCTGCTTTACCAAGGGCGGGGTCAACGGCTTGCCAAGACACGGCGTCGTCAGTGTGTTCTGGACGCCAGACTAACCATTTAGCGGGTGTAATGATTATGCAGTTACTGTCTTTGATTCGATATGTTGTTCTGAGTAGTGCGTTATTCACTGGACTTTTATCCATCGCGCAAGCTGAGGAGCTGGCATTGCCTGAGACCGTACGCTATAGCTCAGCTGATTGGCCGGCTGCGTTGGGCGCTGATATTTATCATCCCAATACCTCTGGGTTAGCACCGACGGTGTTGGTTATTCATGGCGGTGGCTGGAATGCCGGAACACGCGATGCCGGCTATGTAAAAAGCATTTGTGGGCATTTACAGCGCAATGGTTATGCCGCCGTAGCAGTGTCATATCGCTTAGCACCGGAGGCGCGTTTTCCAGCGCAACTCAATGACATGAGTGAGGCCGTACGCTGGTTGGCGGCGCATGGAGCAGAGCATGGCCTAGACACCAACACTATTGCTGTTTGGGGTTACTCAGCAGGTGCGCATTTGGCGTCATTGATGTCGACGCAGCCTCAAGCACTGCCTATTGTTGCGGTTATTGCCGGGGGTACGCCAGCCGATCTGCGTGACTGGCCAAAGTCAGCAATGGTCCTAGACCTGCTTGGTAAGTCGCGCGATGATGCCCCAGAACTCTGGACAGAGGCCTCGCCGATAGCACAGGTTAATGGACACACACCGCCACACTTTCTCTATCACGGTCGCTTAGATACCTTGGTGGAGTACTCGCAGGCCGAGCGTTTGAAAGCGGCCTTAGAGGCCGTAAACGTGCCGGTTGAACTCTACACCCGCTGGCTTTATGGCCATTTTTCCACGGCGCTTTTCCCCGGCAGTAGTTTCACTGCAGCGACACACTTTCTTGCACCCTATCTAGCGTCTAAAGCTGCTGCTAGCACGATAGCCGCGGCGGAGCTGCCTCATGCAAAGTGACATGACCGTGCGTAAACGTGTGATCAGCGGCCTAGCAGCCCTAGCACTGGGCATTGCAGCATTTAGCAGCTCGGCAGCAGTGGCTGAGACACGATCATATTATGGTTACGCGACCGATCTAAAAACTGGCGAATACCGTTATACCGAAGTACATAAACATCAATACGAGGGCGATCGCTGGCTGTCGGGCAGCATGAAATTTTATGCGCCAGACGGCCGCTTCATGGGCGATAAAATCTTGGATTTCAGCAAAGATCCCTATATCCCGTTGGTGCGCTTCACCCTGGGTGGTGAGCGCTACCAAGATGCTATTACGGTGATCAATGACCAGACCATCACGGTGGAAACACAGCGCGATGGCATCGTTGAGCGCGAGCGTATTTCGCGCAGTAAGAACCTGGCCGCAGACTCTGGTTTCAATGCCTTTCTGGTGGATAACTTAAGCGCTTTTAAGGCTGGAAAATCCGTGAACTTAAGCTTAGTGGTGATCGGTCGTCGTGATGATTATCGCTTTAAAGCCATCCCCAAAAGCCAGCTTGATTTTGGCGGTGAAAAAGCTATTCGTGTGCGGATTGAGCCTGACTCGTTGTTGCGCTACTTAGTCGATCCGATCGATGTTATTTACGGTCTCGAGAGTAAGTCGCTACTACGGTATGAGGGCATTTCGAATGTTCTCGACCGAAATACGGGTAAGCCATTCAATGTACGTATCGATTACCGTGTGAAGCCCGTCAATGCTCCGATGAAACTACCGTCTATCTGAAATCACAATGTCCGTAAGGTCACTGGAGCAAGGTCTTTGGCTTGACTTCGAGCACCGATGGTTTGCATTATTTATGTACTCACTTTATGCACCAAAAAAGCCATCAACGCGGCTACGAAGAATACGTACAGAGACTTTCTGCGGAGAAAAATAAAATGCAGGCTGAGCCGACTACCCAGAAACCTAAAGCCTCACTAAAGTCGCAAATAATGCGCGCCATCGACTCCTTTGCCTATCCCTTAAGAACCTCGCACTACGTTGAGTTGGTCAACCCGTTGTGGTCGACACATAAGCTGCAAGCCCGAGTGGTTAAAGTCTGGGATGAAACTAAGGATGCGCGCACCCTGACGCTGAAGCCGGGGCTGAACTGGCGCAGCCATCGTGCGGGCCAGCACGTACGTGTCGGTATTCCCTTAAATGGCGAGCACTTCACCCGCACCTATACGATTTCATCGGAGCCTGAGCGGAACGATGAAACCTTTACCATCACCGTGAAAGCGATCAGTGACGGCAAAATTTCACCGCATATTGTACGAAAAATAAAAGTAGGTGATTACTTACCTATTGGTCTGCCGCAGGGTGATTTCTTTTTGCCAGATGCACAGCCCGTGCTGCCGTTATTTATTACCGCCGGTAGTGGCATCACTCCAGTCATCAGTATGCTGCGCAGCTTAATTGCCAAAGAGCGTCTACCAAGCACCGTACATATGCACTATGCCCCGCACGAGCTAGATGTGATTTTTGGCCCTGAGTTGCGTGACATGGCGGTAATGCATGAGCGCTATACGCTGCATGAAATTCACACCCACAGCTATGGCGAACTAAAGCAAACCAAGGGTTACTTTAACGCGGAGCAGCTTGACGAGCTGTGTCCGGATTGGCATGTCAGAGATGTTTACGCTTGCGGCCCTCCCGGCTTAGTCGCGGCGCTAGAGCAGCACTTTGAAAAGGCCGGACGCAGTCGCCACCTCAATATCGAACGGTTCTTGGCAGATTTCGCGCCGATTCCCGCTGATGCTGTCGGTGGCCGCGTGCGCTTTGTCCGTAGCAATACTGAGATTGAAGCCAGTCACGAAATGACGCTGCTTCGGGTCGCCGAAGAGGCTGGGCTCAATCCGCCTCACGGTTGCCGTATGGGTATTTGTCATACCTGCAACACCACATTAGTTAGCGGTACGGTGCGTGATTTACGCTCAGGCAAACTCATCATGGGTGCTGGCAGCATTGTACAGACGTGCGTCTGTGCAGCCGCTGGTGATTGTGAGCTGGATCAATAAGGGGTGCATATGTCTAGTCAAACAGCGGGTCTTCCAAAGCACCTGAGTGCTGAGCAAGTTGAAGAGTTTGGTCGAGAAGTCGATGCCATTCGCGACGAAATTTTCGACAGCCTTGGCGATCGCGATCGCGCCTATATTCTCGGCCTTATCCGTGCTGAGCGCGTTATGGCGGTTGGTGGACGCTTCATCATGTTGTTTAGCGTGTGGTTCCTGCCTGCGCTTGGCCTAGCCTTTAGCGGTTGGCTGCCCTTAGCGCTTGGCATGGGCTTTGGCGCTATCCTGCTGGGCTTGGCGAAGATCCTTGAGAATATGGAAATCGGCCACAATGTCATGCATGCGCAGTGGGACTGGATGAAGGACCCAGCGATTCAATCGAATACCTGGGAGTGGGATAATGTAGGGCCCTCTGATCAGTGGATTCACTCGCATAATGTGGTGCATCACACGTGGACTAACGTCATTGGTAAAGACCCCGACGTAGGCTACGGCCTGATGCGAGTAACCCCTGAGCAGCGATGGAAGCCTAAATACCTGTCGCAGCCGCTGACGAATATTATCCTCGCCTTATTTTTCCAATGGGGTGTTGGGCTAAACGATATTATCTGGGCGGATAAAACCAATGCCGGGCCGAAGAAAGTGCTATTTAAGCGGTTTTTACGAAAAGCCTATCGACAGCTTCGTAAAGACTATTTCGCCTGGCCACTATTTGCAGCGGTGCTGAGTGGTTTAGCAAGCTGGGCACTAAATGTCGAGGTATTATCGACGGCAATGACGGCCTTTGGCCTAACGTTTATAGCTAACTTATTTGCCAGCACCATGCGCAATGTATGGACCAACGTCATCATTTTTTGTGGCCATTTCCCCGAAGGCGTACATCACTTTCGCCCGGAAGATGTTGAGGGTGAAACTCGCGCGCATTGGTATGTTCGACAGCTGATGGGCTCCTGCAATATTAGCGGCGGTAAGCTGCTCAATATCATGTCTGGGCATTTGAGCTTTCAAATAGAGCATCATCTATTTCCCGATATGCCGAGCAATCGTTATCCCGAAGTTGCTCTGCGTATTCAGGCGCTAACGAAACGCTATGGCTTGCCCTACAACAGAGGCTCCTTACTGCGGCAATACGGCACCACAACGTGGAAAATTTGGCGACTAGCCTTTCCTGGTGGCGAAAAAGTAGCGACAAGCTAAGAGCAAATCGCGGCTGCGTTACGAGGGTATTTTGAATACCCTCGGTCGCTCCACGGGCAAGTCCTTTAATGTGCGCGTTAATTTCCGCGTCATGCCTGATCACTAACCGGTGAAATAGCCTGCTTTCTAATGCGTAAACGACGAAGTTGGTGGTGGCAAACGCGCCACGCCTTGGGCGTTCCCGAGCACGCCGTGCCTTGGCGTGAACGCTGGGTGTCAATGCTTACTGCCGCTATCGGATTGGCGGCAGTGGCGTTTCTGGGCTCAACAGGTTCATCGTGGCTACAGGCTCATGATGTCTGGCTGGTGGCCTCGATTGGCGCCACTGCCGTGCTGGTGTTTGCGGTGCCCCATGGTGCATTGTCACAGCCGTGGGCAGTGTTGATGGGACAGGTATCCTCCGCAGTGGTTGGTGTGGCCGTGGCAAAGACGCTTGGCGGTGGCGTGATGGCGGCGGCAGTTGCTGTAGCATTGGCCATTTTCGCCATGCATTGTCTGCGCTGTGTTCATCCTCCTGGCGGTGCAACAGCCCTATCAGCTGTAC
>JBDSQT010000047.1:0-6774 GCA_039929665.1 Paraperlucidibaca sp. | reverse complement strand
CGACTGGCTGGCATGGTAGCGAATATTGGCAATCTCTACGCCAACCTCTTCGCGCACCTCACGACTCAGGGTCTGCTCGGCATTTTCACCGGCCTCCATAAATCCTGCCAAAGCACTGTACATGCCGTTGCTAAAACGTGTCGACTGCGCCAGCAACAACTCGTCTCCACGCGAAATAATGGCAATCACGCACGGATTAATGCGCGGGTACACCGAGCTGCCGCAAGGCCCACACACGCGTGCACGCTCACCGCGCGCATGAGACTGCATAGGTCCGCCACAGCGTCCACAAAAGCGATGCGTATCGGCCCATTCCAGCACTTGCATGCAACGCCCCAGCAGATCAAAACCGACCGGCGTCAATGCGCCTAATAGGCTGCGTACGTCAGTCCACATAAAGCCATCCGGCGCGATGGATAGTGACCATGCCATTACCGGTGTATCGCCCCAAGTGCCAGAAAACCGCCCCATGAAATGCCACTCGGCCTCGGGCTCGATATGCCAGAACATCTCGTCATAGCGTGGCAGTCGCTCGGCCAGCGTCGCAGCGGCATCGTCACGCAGGAGCACGCGCGGACCATCCATAATCACCGCAAATGCGACTTTCGGGATGGCCTCGTGCCAGGACGTGGCGATGTTAAAGGCCTCAGTCATTGCGCCGAAACAGACATTGCCCGCCCTCGGAATTTGCATCAAGAACGGCCAACTGCTCAGCGTGTGCGGCAAGCTCATCGGCATTCGCATGAATGATCGGCAGTGGCGTGCGGTCAGCGGCTAGGCGTTTGATGCGCTCACCTTTATCACTATCTTGGCCATCAGCATCTTCGTCCTGACCAAGCTGCAAACCGACCTGACCACCAGTCATCGCCAAATACACATCGGCCAAGATCTCGGCATCGAGTAAGGCGCCGTGCAGTGCGCGCTCGCGATTATCAACACCATAACGCCGTGCTAAGGCATTGAGATTATTCTTCTGCCCCGGATGTTTTGCCCGCGCCATCGGCAACGTGTCGAGCACGGTGCAGATGTCAGTGACCGGCGGCAAATCCAGCAAAGCCAATTCGTTATTTAAAAATCCAAGGTCGAAAGGTGCGTTATGAATGACTAGTTCCGCGCCCTCGACAAATTCCAAAAACGCCATGGCAATTTCGTTGAAGCGTGGCTTATCGGCCAGAAACTCTGCGCTAATGCCATGCACACGCTGCGCATCAGGGTCGATGTCACGATCGGGCTGCACATAATAATGAAAGTGCTTAGAGGTCAGGCGGCGATTGACGACCTCCAGGCAGCCAATCTCGATCAAGCGATGGCCTCGGGATGGATCAAGACCGGTGGTTTCAGTATCTAAAATGATCTGCCGTGTCATTTTGCCAATCCTATATCGATCGCTTCGGTGGCGAGCTTATCCACCGCCTCATTGCCTGGGTCGCCAGCATGGCCTTTGACCCAGCGCCAATCAATACGATGTGGCTCTGCCGCCTCAATTAATGCCTGCCAAATATCGGCGTTTTTCACCGGCTGTTTGGCCGCTGTTTTCCAGCCGCGCGCCTGCCAGTTTGGCAACCACTCGGTCATGCCCTTGCGCAGGTACTCGGAGTCTGTCCACAGCACCACACTGGAGGGCTGCTTTAGCGCGCGCAGCGCCATCAGCGCCGCTGTCAGCTCCATTCGGTTATTGGTGGTTGCTGCTACAAAGCCCGAGAGTGGCTTTTCATGTACACCACTGCGCAATAACGCGCCCCATCCGCCCGGACCGGGGTTACCACGGCATGCGCCATCGGTATAAATCACCACCTCATTCATGCGTATTCCTATGTGTCTTGCTGTGTTCATTTGCTGTTGATTTTTGCGCTTGCTGAGCGCGCGAAGAGTGTCGCGACTGAGCTGGCCACGCATTCGACCATGCGGGCCGAGCAGAGGCGCTATTGTCGCGTATTGGCGTCATTCGGACGGTACTTTTTTGCCACAATTGCACAGACCATTGCGCCACCGGCAGATAGCGCTGCCAAGGCGCTGCCCAATGTTGAGCTAGCGCTGCCGGCAGTAAGCTAAAACGCCGCACGTCACCCCAATGCTGCTGTTGCAGTCGCCACCCCAAGGCTTGCGCCTGTGCCATGCCGGCTCGACACCATTGCGCCAAATGTGCGTGCGGAATATGCATAAGCACACGGCCGTCATCGGCTAAGCAGCAATCGATTTCGGTGAGTACGCGCGGTTGGCGCTTTTCGGTTCGCGGCGTCCACGACAACACAACGGCGTCGAAAGTTTGTGGCGCAAATGGCCAAGCGTGAGGATCGATGAGCGCGGCAGCTTTGGCCTCAGCTTGACGAGCAAATGAGGGCTGCCCATTGGCGCTCTGCTGAGACGTTGCAAAGGCAGTAGTCACCACATGCTTATTTAAGGGTCGCGAGCTGGGCACACTCAGCAAAGTCAGGGGTAAATCCACTAATAACGCAGACACGCCATGGCAGCTAGCCAACGCTGAGCGCCAGGCCTGACGCTCGCGGTCGCTAATGGGATGGCTTAAGGTGCGCGCGGCGAGACTTTGGTGTAATTTCATGGCTACGATTATTGATCTTAAGTCACTGCTATGTCATCACCTCAAACGCCTATCGTCACACCGCTGCCCTGCTTTCTTGATAATTATATTTGGCATATCGAGACCTCAGCAGGTGATTGGGTTGTTGATCCCGGCGATGCTAGCGTGGTGCTTGCGCATCAAAGCGCGCGCGGAAAATCCTTGGCAGGCGTACTGGTCACACATCATCACCTCGATCACACCGCTGGTATTGGTGCTCTCGCTGAAGCGTTTGGCATGCCAGTTTATGGGCCAAGCGAAGTGCGAGGGGACATCAGTCATTACGTTTCAACTCACGACACACTGACGCTGCCGGGCCTAGGTTCAGTGCAAGTGCTCGATGTTGCCGCCCACACACTGGGTCATATTGCTTACTATCTTGTCGATCATGGCCTGCTGTTTTGCGGCGACAGCTTGTTTAGCGCCGGCTGCGGAAGACTGTTTGAAGGCACACCTGCAGATTTAACACGCGTGATGACGCGACTTAGCGCGCTGCCGGCGACGACTATTATTTTTCCCACACACGAATATACCGTCGCGAATCTGCGCTTTGCGCAAGCCGTTGAACCAGCTAATCAGGCGCTCAAGCAATACGCATTGGAAGTGGCTGATTGGCGTGCCGCTAACCACCCTAGCTTGCCCACAACACTGGCTCGTGAGCTGAGCATTAACCCCTTTTTGCGCAGCCACAAGGCCAGTGTGATTGCTGCGGCTAGTGACTATGCCAATAAGCCATTAGCAGGCGGCGAACAGACCTTAGCGACTTTACGCGCTTGGAAAGACGTTTTTTAGTACACTGGCGGGAAAATAACGAGAATTCCCATGCTGATTTCTGTCGACAGCCTCCGAGTTTCCCTGCAGCCGCGCGTCACGCTGGCACTAATGGCCGCCTTATTTTTAACGGCTTGCGCCAGTGCACCGGTAGCCAAACGTAACTACCCCATTGCGCAAACTAGCCAGCGCAGCGCCAATCCAGTGCCGACAGTTAAGGCCACTCCGATCACCGCATCACTGCCCACACAGGCTAGCGTACCGGTACTGGCTACTCAGCAAATTACTTCATCAGCGCCCCTAGCAACAGCCAATAAACCCATAGCCACTGCCACTGCAGCTGTCGATACTGACCCGGCACTCAGCGCACCATTGGTCATTTCCACACGCATAACACCCGTAAAAAATACAAGCTCAAGCCAAGATTTAATACAGCGCTTGCGCCGCGGCTTCGCCATGCCCACGCGCTACCATCCGCGCATCAACGACCAGTTCACGCGCTACGCGGGCCAGCAAAAATACATCGATGAGCTGATGGCAAAAGCCTCACGCTTTATGTATGTCGCCGTCGCGGAAGCCGAGCGTCGTGGCTTGCCCACGGAGCTGGCACTGTTACCGATTATTGAGAGCGCCTACGATCCCAGTGCGACATCGAAATCTAATGCCGCCGGCCTTTGGCAATTTATCCCCGATACCGGACGCCTCTATGGCCTGCGCCAAACCAACTGGTTCGATGCGCGCCGTGACCCACTAGAGTCTACCCGCGCCGCTTACGATTATTTAGCCAAGCTCTATGGCATGTTCGGCGATTGGGAGCTCGTACTGGCCTCCTATAACGCCGGCCCTGGCACCGTGTCACGAGCCATTCAATACAATAATGCACGTGGTCGCGGCAACGACTATTGGTCACTCAACTTGCCTGCAGAGGCCATGGCCTATGTGCCGCGCTTTTTAGCCGTAGTGTCGATGTTTAAAGACCCCATCACCGCTGGCGTCAGCATACCTGCCATCCCTAATCGCCCTTACTTTCGCACGGTGGCGGCACAAGGCTCGCTTGATCTAGACACCGTCGTCGCCCTCTCGGGCGTATCGCTAGATGAGCTTCGCACGCTCAATGCCGGCCTACTCCGCGACCAACTCGCACCTGGCGGACCTTACTTACTGCATGTACCGAACTATTTAGATGTCGCCAGCGAACACTTACTGGTGCAGCAGTCGGTACCATCCGATGTCCGTGTAGTGAATGCTCAGGGCCAATCCGAGGCCGTTGTGTCGGCGCCGAGTGCACAGATCATTCGCGCTAGCTTCATCGATGCCAATAGCCGCAGCTATCGCGTGCGGCGCGGCGACTCGTGGTACAGCATTGCGCGCGCAAACCAGCTCTCACCGAAGCAGCTCGCGCAGGCAAATAGCGATCAACTCAGCACGATTTTAGACATCGGCCGCGAGCTCAATGTACCGACACCAGCAGCAGCAGCCTATCAAGCCCATGTTTTCAATCCCAGCACGTCAACGGCCTCGCGTGACCCAGCGTCCATAGCGCCTAGCAACACGACTACTCAAATCATTCAGGCTGGAAATCGCGGGCTATAATTTATGCGGCAATGCGGTAGTTTTTTGAATAGATGCAGCATTGCGTTTACCTGCTTAATGCTCAGCTTCAGCGCCCACGCGGCGCTGATAAGTAGCCACGCCATCACACTGCGTGGCAGCCCAGCACTTACTGAAGATTTTAAGCACTTCACCTATGTGAACCCTAAAGCGCCCAAGGGCGGTCGCCTGCGGCTAGACGCGCTGGGCACCTTCGACAGCCTCAATGGCTATATCAATAAAGGCATTCCCGCTGAGGGCTTAAACCGGCTCTACGACTCGCTAACGACTGGTTCAGACGACGAGTTTGGCACGCGTTACGGCCTGCTCGCCAAACGCATTATCCGTGACCCCAATGATGCCTCGTGGGTAATCTATGAGCTGCGCCCCGAAGCGCGCTTTAGCGATGGCCATCCCGTGCGCGCCAACGATGTAGTGTTTACCTTCAACACCCTACTCAAAGATGGTGCGCCGGCCTACAAAGCCTATTTCGCCGATATTGTCTCGGTGACTGCACTGTCGCCATTAAGCGTGCGCTTTCGTTTCAAGAACAAAACCAACCGCGAACTACCGATGACTGTCGGCGAAATTAGCATTTTGCCTAAGCACTATTGGCACACGCGCGAGTTTAATCGCACCAGCTTCGACATCCCTATTGGCAGCGGGCCCTATGTTATTAGTGAGATAGATCCGGGCCACCGCATCACCTATGCACGCAATCCTGACTACTGGGCACGCGACTTAAACGTCAATCGCGGGCTGTATAATTTCGATCACATCAGCTACCACTACTATCGCGATGGCAGTGTGGCTTTTGAAGGCTTCAAAGCTAAGCAATACGATGTCCGCCAAGAAAATAAAGCGAAAACTTGGGCCACCGAATATAACTTCCCAGCGGTACAAAACGGCCAAGTAATCTTGCAAAGCCAGCTACATCAAAATCCCGCAGCCATGCAGGGCTTTGCCTTTAATACCCGCCGTGCACCACTAAACGATCTGGCCGTGCGCGAAGCACTAAGCTTGGCCTTTGATTTTGAATGGGCCAATCGTGCCTTGTTTTATGGCGCCTATAGTCGCACCACCAGCTTCTACTCAAACTCCGAATTGGCCGCCCAAGGGATGCCGAGCAAAGCCGAACTCAAGCTGCTGAAACCATGGCGTAAACAATTGCCCGATGCCGTCTTTGGCCCTGCTGTATTGCCCGCTAAAAGCGCCGGCGATGGCTATGACCGAGCAAACTTATTGCGTGCGCAAGCACTACTAAAACAAGCCGGCTGGGTTTATCGCGAGGGCGCTTTACGTAATGCCCAGGGCCTGCCCATGCGCCTAGAAATGCTCCTCGTGCAGCCCGAGTTCGAGCGCATCGTACAACCCTTGCGCCGCAACCTCGCGCGCTTAGGGGTGGATCTAAGCATCCGTATTTTAGACGCCGCTCAGTACATCGAACGCCTACGTCAGTTTGATTTCGACCTCACTGTCACGGGGGTACCAGCCTCGCTGTCACCAGGCAATGAGCTTTGGAGTTACTGGGGTTCAGCCAGTGCCGACACCCCCGGCAGCGGTAATTTAGTTGGCCTTAAGTCACCCGTGGTTGATGCCTTAATTACCCGCATCACACGCGCCAAAAGCCGCACAGATTTGGTCACTGAGGTGCACGCACTAGATCGCGTATTGCGCGCGCACTGGTTATTGATTCCGCAATTTCACATCCCCTACTTTCGCGTGGCGCGCTGGGACTTGTTCGGCCTGCCCGATAATCCACCACGCTATGGCTTAGGCCTCGATAGCTGGTGGTGGCAAGGCGCATCCTCCACACCTGTTTCCGTAAAAACAAC
>JBDSQT010000046.1:0-33162 GCA_039929665.1 Paraperlucidibaca sp. | reverse complement strand
CCGCCACCGCTCTCGAGATCAACAAAGCCGGTGGGGGTGTAGGTTTTCAAGGGGCCGGTAGGGCCACCGTCATTGAACTGAAAGGTCGTATGCACGATGTTGGGCGCTTCAAACCGATAGGTTTCGGTTTGCCGATAAGCCTCCCCGTCGACTAACAGCGGGGTGTGCCCATGGACATGCCACGTACCCATAAAGCGTGGAATATCAACACTGGTTTCGGTGCGAATAGGCGGGTGACTGCTGCATGCGGCAATCACACAGGTAAAACATAGCAGCAGCCAACGCATAACCCTCTCCGGCCCTAAGGCGCTACAACATAAAGTGAATTTGCATCTCACCAACCAAAACGCCCAGCACCGCACCGACCAAGATCAAGATCCACTCCTCCTCCTTAAAGGCCGGTCGCAGCATGCCCTCAAACTCAATCGGAGTGAGTTGGCGCATCCGCGTAATCAGCGTATTGCGCACATCCATGGCATCTTCAGCATAAGCCTCCATATGCTTCATGGTCTCCGGCAGGCGCGCCAAAATACGCTCAGCCACGCTAGCCTTCATGGCGATGTACTTCTCCGTGCCCACCGCATAGAGCACCAATGGCCGGGCCAATCCAGCCTGCTCATCAATGACACGACGCACATGCTTTTGCAGCAAGGTGATGACACGATCTGAGCGCGGACCCGAGAAAAGCTCCTCCATCATCGCGCCGGGCGTTAGCATTTGCTTAGAAATGAGCGCGGCATAGTCGCCCGCCACCTCGTGCTGACGCTTCAAAAATAAGCCATGGATGGTGAAGCCCAAAAACTTTTTCGGATTGAGCGGACGGAAGAGCATTTGCAGCGCCAACCAGTCGCTGAAGAAGCCAACAAAACCGCCAAACGCTGGCAGCATCCAGGGCTGACGAAACACTAACCAGCAGACCATTTGTACCAAGCCGATGGTGAAGCCAAAGTAAAACCCGGCCTTGCAGAAAAACTTCAGCTCTTCTTTGCCGACACTTTGAAATACTTCGTTGAGCAAGGCTTTGTCTTTTTGCAGATTGCTGATGACCATGTGGCGAATATCGAAGTAGCGTGACACGTCGTTCTGTACTTCGCTCATGATGGTCTGCACGATTTTCGGTGCCTCACCCTTCACGCGCTTGATGATCGCCGCCCGCATAAACATCGGCATGCCTTCCCACAGCCCCGGCTGATACTGATGCATAACCTCACGCACAATATCTTCCGAGGCTTCCATCATCGGCACCTCGATCTCGCGCGCGATGCGCTTAGGATCAAGCCGCGAAAAAATTTCTTCAGGCTTAATCAGGCGCTCGGTCATCAGGTCGACCGCGATGGTCGCCATCTTTTCCGACTTGCGCGGCACGATGCCCTGCCAGCCAAAAAACGGCTTAATACCCCAAAACTCGATGGGATAAAACATCATTTTAATGGCCACCACCTTGGTGACATAACCAATGATGCCGCTGATAAAAGGAATGGAAATATAAAGCCACATATCAGCTTTAAAGTCGGCGATTAGAGCGTCCATAACAATCCGTTAGTCACTTAAGTTCTTTTTATAATGCGGGAGGTTCGCGCGGCGGCTCTTCAGCGTGCGTCGCCAAAGGCTCTCTCAAGGGCAACGAGAGGCGCGAAGGATCGGCCGGAATGATGCCATGATATGGGGCCATCAAGCGCGGCAAATCCGCGTCTAAATCGCCGGTTGGGTAGAACGCCGGCAGCATGTGCAATTCTTTGCGGCCAAAATCTAAGATGAACGGCACGATCGGCACGCCGGCTTTCACCGCCATATGATAAAAGCCGGTTTTCCAGGCCGGCGAGGCGTGTCGGGTACCCTCAGGCGCAATGCCAATATAAACGCTTTCTTCGGCTGCAAAGCGCGCCACGACCTGCTCAACCTGTCCGCCACGCGAGCCTCTGCGGTAGACCGGCATCACACCCATCCAGCGAAATAGCGGCCCCAACGGGCTGTTAAAGAGCTCGGCTTTCGCCATCACATTGATGCGCAAACGAATGGCCAACGCAGTGGCTACCGCCACAAAACCATCCCGGTTTGAGGTGTGCGGCGCGCCAATAAATATGGCTTTAGCTACCATCGGTGGCGTGCCGGTAATGCGCCAACCAATCAAGCGCAACCACAATAGGCCAATACGCTGACTAAATGCGGTGCCTCGTCGTGGCACAAGTGGGCCAAGACTTTCGGCGGTCACTAGGGTGTCGCGTCTAACGTAAGGGGTCGGTTCTGTCATGGCGAATCACTGTCAAAGGTTTGTCTATTTATAGCGTAAAAAAAGGGCCGCAGCGTAGCTGCAGCCCTTTTCATTTGCACATCTAACATGAACAGTTAACACGCTGCTCAAAATATGCTCAGAAAGTGCGCGCAATCAGCTCTTTCATGATTTCGTTGGTGCCACCGTAAATACGGTTGGCACGCGTGTCGATATACGCTTGAGCGACGGGATATTCGGTCATGAAGCCGTAGCCACCGTGCAGCTGCACGCACTCATCGGCGACTTTCGAGATCAGGTCAGACACCCAGTATTTTGCCGCTGCGGCCGCATCTACTTGCAGCGTGCCTTTCAGCTGCTCCTCGATGCAGCGATCGACAAACACCCGCGCGATTTGCGTTTCTGAGCGCAGTTCGGCGAGTTTATATTTGGTGTTTTGGTAGGCCGCAACGGGCTTGCCAAAAACTTTACGATCACGCACGTACCGTAGGGTGTGAGCCAGCACGCTCTCACAACCTGAGGCGCACATGATCGCGATCATCAAACGCTCCCAGGCCAGCTCTTTCATCAGCATGATGAAGCCCATGCCTTCAATGCCGATTAAATTCGTTTTCGGCACACGCACGTTATCGAAAAATAACTCACAGGTGTCTTGGCCTTTCATGCCCACTTTTTTCAGCGGACGGCCTTTGCTGAAGCCTTCACGGTTGGCTTCGATGAGCAACAACGATACGTTTTCAGCGCCTTTGCTGGGGTCGCCCGTTTTCACCACGACCACAGCGATATCGCAGAGATAGCCGTTGGTGATGAAGATTTTGCTGCCATTAACGATGTAGTCATCGCCATCGGCAATCGCTGAAGTGCGCACGGCTTGCAGATCAGAGCCGGTGCCTGGCTCGGTCATGGCGATCGCGCCAACAGCCTCACCTGTGCACATTTTTGGCAACCAGTGCTGCTTCAGCTCTTCGCTAGCAAAGTTGTTCAGATAGTTCGCCACGATGTCTGAATGCAGCGAAAAGCCCGAAGCCGAATCGCCAGAGCGCGCTTGCTCTTCCATCAAAATCACGCTGTAAAGACGATCAACACCGGAGCCGCCGTACTCTTCTGGCATGGTTGGGCAAAGCAAGCCCAGCTCGCCGGCCTTATTCCATAAGTTACGGTCGATGTGTTGCTGCTCTTCCCATTTGTCACGGTGTGGCGCCATTTCTTCTTCAAAGAAACGACGAGCAGTGCGACGAAAATCTTCGTGATCCGCGGTGAAAATTGTGCGCGGAATCATTTCATTCATTGGCGTGGGGACGTTCAAGCTCATCATTGCTCCCTAATACATTCGATGGATAGCATCGTTAAAAAACTAGACATTGGCGGCCTCCTATTTACAATACGGCCGTACAACTTGTGTTGCTTTATACGCAGACTCATCCGAGGTTTCAAGTAAAAATGACTGCACAGTCTCAAAATAAAGAAGCCCAACGCCGCACTCAAGGCGAGCGCAGCGAGGCCATGCGCCAGCGCCTCATTGAAGCCACGGTGTTATGTTTGGCCAGCGACGGCTACGCCGGCACCACCGTGAGCAAAATCATTACTCAGGCCGGTGTCTCACGTGGCGCACCCATGCACCACTTTCCCACTAAGGCCAGCTTGCTAGAAGCTACTGCCGAATATCTAATTCGCTGGACGAACCGCCACCTAGCACGCGCGACTCGCGGCGTGGTCGACTCTGAGCAGCGCGCCGCCGATATGATTACGGCCAGTTGGCGCGAACTGCACGATGGTCCGGAAAGCTTGGCATTGATGGAGTTGATGCTGGCCAGTCGGCGCGATGAGGATTTAGCTCGCGTGATGCGAACACTGTGGGATGCCGGCCGCCTGGCGCTGGACATGGCCAGCAAGCATTATTTCGAGCCTGATTGCGGCGGCATAAAACCCACACAGCTGTTTGTGCTGACGCACTGGCTGATGCGTGGCATGGCGCTGGAGCGCCATCTCATGAATGACGCATCGGTGGCGGATCACTTTATTGAGCTCTGGGGTCAGGTCATGAGCCAACATCTGCAGGCCAAACCAAATGTCACCACGCCGCCGCCACGACCGGCATTCTGGAATCGCTCATTGGCAACGAATACAGACTAAGTCGCTGGCGGCAGCTCGACACCTTGCCAGCGCAAGCCAAGCCAGCTTTTCTCTCGCTCACCATTGGCGCGAAAAACTCGCGTGCCCATTAGATAATCAAACCACGGCTTAGTCACACACCAGTTGGCACTTGCCTGTGACCCCATGTGATGGTCGTAGTGCCATGGCACATGCTGACGCGCCCACTCAGGATTCTGATGTGAGCGCTTGTGAACGCGATAATAATTCGCTGCGCTATACCAGAGCGTGCCGACAAAAAAAGGCGCCACCGGAAACAGCGGCGCGATAACCGTACTGGCCGCAATCAATGACCACGCCTCCTTGCCCTGCGCGTGCAAACCGAGTGGGAACTTCTCGTAATTTGGGTCGTAGTAGTCATTCTGGCGCACCACTTTGTGATGCTCATGGAAATGAAATGCCCAAAAGCTGCGACGATCGCGACCCAGTCCATGCAGTACATATTTGTGCATTGTCCACTCAACGGCGTTAGCCGTGAGTAGGCCTAAGGGGATACCTAACATGTATTTTTCTCATTGTTATAAGGTAGGTGATGACGATTTTTACCACGTACGCATGGCGATGTTGCGCTTAGCTGCAGCCCTCAGGCAATTTTTTTGATTAAATAGCGCATCGTGTGTCACACGCACCCACGCCACCCTGTGAGCACTGCATGTCTGGAACCTTATTTATCATCGCCGCCGCCTCTGGCACAGGCAAAACTACACTGGTGAGATCACTGGTGGCTAGCGATGAGCGCTTAGGCGTTTCCATTTCGCACACCACGCGCGCCTCACGGCCTGGCGAGGTCGATGGCGTGAACTATCACTTTGTCTCGCGTGAAGCCTTTCTCAGCGAAGTCGGCGCCGGTCAGTTTTTGGAACACGCGGAAGTCTTTGGTAATTTGTACGGCACCTCACGGCGCTGGGTCGAAGAGCAACTTGCGCAAGACTTTGATGTGATTTTGGAGATCGACTGGCAAGGTGCGGCCATCGTTCGCGACCTTATGCCGCAAGCGCAATCCGTATTCATCCTGCCGCCCTCGCTACCAGCGCTGGCCGAACGCCTCAATGGCCGTGGCACAGACAGTGCCGAAGTCATCGCGCATCGCTTGAGCGAGGCCATTGCCGACATAGGTCATTACGCTGAATTCGACTATCTCGTGATTAATGATGACTTCGCCACCGCACAGGCTGACCTACAGAGCATCGTACGGGCTGCTCGACTGAGCAATCGCGCGCAAAGCCAACGCCAAGCTAACTTGATTCGGCGCTTGTTATCGGGCGGTTAAACGCTCAGGTTTGCAGGCTTGTCAGGCCTGTAAACCTGCGTAACGCAGCGGTTGTGTAAAAAACCTGCAGGCGTTAGAATCTCGCCCCTTATTTGCCCGCTGTTTGGAGCGTTATCGTGGCCCGTGTAACCGTCGAAGACTGTCTGACCAATTTAGATAACCGTTTTGAGCTGGTGCTGGTTGCCTCTAAGCGCGCCCGCCAACTAGCCACAGGCGGCAAAGAATCCAGCCTAGCCTGGGAAAACGACAAACCCACCGTGATGGCTCTGCGCGAAATCGCTGCTGGCTTAGTCACCCGTGAGATTCTCAACGAAGTGCCAGAAGAAGAAGCACTGCCCGATTTGAGCAATCTTGGTAACCTCGAATACCAGCCACCCATCGATCTGTAAGACCTTTCTTACGCTTCTGCGTCAATGCGGCTTTTTTCAGGCAATTCCTCGCCTTAGCCTCTTGACGCAGCGCCTCGCGATGTCGACACTGAGTCAATGAACTCTGGCATCGACGCCCTCTGTAAACGCCTCTCAGACTATCTTTCGCCCGAACAAGTGGCGCAAATCCATCACGCCTATCTTTTTTCAGAGCAAGCTCATAGCGGGCAGTTCCGGCGCAATGGCGATCCTTACGTCACCCACCCATTAGCCGTTGCTCATATTTTGTGCGATATGCACATGGATCATCAAAGCCTGATGGCCGCTATGCTGCACGATGTCATTGAAGATACCGGCGTTAGCAAAGAGGCGCTTGCCAAAGAGTTTGGCGAAGAAGTCACGGCACTGGTCGACGGCGTGACCAAGCTCACTCAAGTGCACTTCAACAGTAAGGCCGAGGCGCAGGCGGAAAATTTTCGCAAGATGATTCTCGCGATGACTCACGATGTGCGAGTCATCGTGGTCAAGCTCGCTGATCGTTTGCACAATATGCGCACGCTCGATGTGCTAACCGTGGAGAAGCGCAAACGCGTGGCCCGCGAAACACTCGATATTTACGCACCCATCGCCATGCGCCTAGGCATGAACGATATTCGCATCGAATACGAAGAACTAGGCTTTCACGCCATTTGGCCAATGCGTGCTGAGCGCATCCAACACGCCGTGATGGCAGCGCGCGGACATCGACGCGAAATGGTCATTAGCCTAGAAGTTGCGATTAGCGAACGCTTGGCCCGCGAAGGTTTGAGCGCTCGCGTGGAGGGCCGCGAAAAGCATCTCTACAGCATTTATCAGAAAATGCGCGAAAAGCGCCGATCATTCTCCGAGATCATGGATGTTTACGGCTTTCGCGTCGTCGTAGACAGTGTCGACGCCTGTTATCGCGGGCTTGGCCTTATGCACAATCTGTACAAGCCCATCCCAGGCAAATTCAAAGACTATATTGCCATCCCGAAAACTAATGGTTATCAATCGCTGCACACCATTTTGAAAGGCCCTCGCGGCGTGCCTATTGAAGTCCAGCTACGCTCTGAGGCCATGGATGCGATGGCCAGCAGCGGCATTGCCGCACATTGGCTGTATAAGTCCGATGGCTTCACCAACACGTCACAAACGCGCGCGCGTGAATGGATGAAATCGCTGCAAGAGCTGCAGAAAAATGCCGGCGACTCTCTCGAGTTTATCGAGAGCGTGAAGATCGATCTGTTCCCTGATGAGGTGTATTTATTCACCCCAAAAGGCCGCATCATGACGCTGCCGCGAGGCGCCACACCCGTGGACTTTGCCTATGCCGTGCACTCGGATATTGGCGACACCTGTGTCGCTGCACGAGTCGATAACCGCTTAGCGCCGTTGAGCCTAGCGCTGACCACCGGGCAAACTGTGGAAATTATTATCGCACCTGGCGCACGCCCAAACCCCAGTTGGCTAGACTTCGTCATTACCAGTAAAGCCCGCGCAAAGATTCGTCATTTCCTGAAAGACCAACAGTCCGATGAGTCACGCGACCTTGGCTTACGACTATTGGAAAAATCACTCTCAGGCCTCGGCGTTAAATACGCCGAGCTGCCGCCCTCACAGCTTGCAGACTTGCTGAAAGAGCTAGGCATGGATAGCGCCAATACTCTGCTGGAAAGTATTGGCATGGGCAACCAAGTACCGCAGCTCGTTGCTCGCCGCTTAGTGCCCGAGGAAGACGAGGTCACCACACCGAAGCTGAAGAGTGCCGCACGTAAAGGCATTGCCATTCGTGGCACCGAAGGCTTAGTGGTGTCGTATGCGCGCTGCTGTCGCCCGCTGGCCGGCGATGACATCATGGGACACTTGAGCTCTGGGCGCGGCGTGGTTATTCACCGCCATAAATGCCGTAATATAGCGGCCGAAATTCGCAGCAATCCTGACAAATGCTTGCCACTACGCTGGGCCGATAAGGTCAATCGCGAATTTCTCTGTCAGCTGCGCATCGCATTGGCCAATCGCCGCGGCATGCTCGCGGAAATCGCTCGTGAGGCCACCGAAAGCGAAGCCAGCATCGACAATGTGCAGATTGAAGAAAAGGGCTCGCATCATGGCGTCATGCAGCTCGGACTTGTGGTGCGTGATCGTACCCATTTAGCCCGCGTCATCAAACGTATCCGCGTTTTACCGGGAGTCGATAAAGTCACCCGCGTGAGCGCTTAATCTTCGCTGGAGTCTTACCTTAATGAACCGAGCTGTTATCCAAACCACTAAAGCCCCTGCCGCCATCGGCACCTATTCACAGGCCGTAAAGATCGGCAGCACCGTGTATTTGTCAGGGCAGATTGGTCTTGACCCCACCAGCATGCAGTTAGTCGACGGTATCGAAGCGCAAATTGTGCAGGTCTTTGACAATCTTCAAGCAGTTATTGAGGAGTCCGGCGCCACTCTGCAAGACATCGCTAAGCTCAATATTTTCCTGACAGATCTTGGCCACTTTGCCTTGGTCAACGAGATCATGGCGCGCTACTTCACACAGCCCTACCCGGCCCGTGCAGCTATCGGCGTGGCGTCATTGCCGCGCGGCGCTTTGGTCGAGATGGATGGCATTGTAGTGACCACCGCCTAAACCAATATCGCCACCGCAAAACAAAAACCGCCTGCAAATGCAGGCGGTTTTGTTTCAGCGTTTAGCGCTTAACGACGCGCTATATCCGTTGAGGTTTACGGCAAAAGCGGTACTTCCACCGTGCCCGTAATGGTCACTGCGGGCACCAGTAAGTCACGCGAGATACTGCTGAAATATTGCTGGTTATAGCCATAGACCATCAGGCCGAGTTGCTCGCCTTCGACCAGCTTTTCAGCCACACCCACCATCGCCACGATATGGTCTCCCAACCCTCGAATAGGCTGCATCTGCTCATCAATCAAACGTGGTGTCGCTGTGCCAGTCCGAGCACCAAAGCCCACCAGGACGATAGCATCACAAGCGCTAATCGGACTCGATGGCACCCCTGCAGGCGACACAACAACAGCGCAACCGTTAAGTGGCGCAAGGACGTTATTGAGTTTGACCGTAAGTTTACCAATACCGCCGAGAGTCAGCGGGCCAACAAGGCCGTTGAGTGGAATAAATGTTGGTTGCAGCACACTGGTAGGGCCCAAAGCTGCGTTAGGTACGGGGATAGTGCTTGGCGGAATCGTAATTGCCTCACTCAGTGTCGTGATCAATGCCGGATCAACATACACCGCGTCGCCAGGGACTCCTGCACTGCCGTTATTAAGTGATAAACACACCTTAGTTTTTAGCTGCGCTAATGCCGCCGCGGTTGCCGCCGTTGCTGCTTGCTGTTGTGGTGGGCGCAGTTTTTCGTTTAAGAAGGCTAAGTCCGCATCATCGCGAGAGAGTGCACCACAGTTATTTTTGCCACTCGGCGATTGCAGGCCTGGCAAGATGTGGCCACTTTCATGCGTCATGAAGCGCACATCTCCGCCTAAGGCTTTATACGCTTGGTAGTTCAACCAACCTTCGTTAAAGTTAAACAGCGTATCGCGCAGGCCTTGCGAAAATAGGATATCGACTGGCTTGGGAGCTGGCTTAGCTGCACCTACATAGATCGGCTTTATCGGCGACATGGCGAGCATCGAAGTCAAAAAATTCATGTCGCTGATATCGGTATCATCCGGCGCGCCAAAATACTTCACACTGTGATAATAGAAAAAATTCAGTGCCGGCGTAGAAATCTCATTAGTGCTCAGGCCACGCACTAAGGTCTCCTTAGTGACTGGGTCCAAACCTGCTATCAGTGGCTGATTAGCGCCCGCCTCACCACCCACTACCAGCAGACTTATCCAAGCCGACTTGATCACGCGGCCAGGGTATAAACTGGCTCGCAGATCGTGTGGCGTGATGTCTGGCGTGAGCACATCGAGGCGATTTTTCGTATCGATATTGTGTATTAACATTTGGTACATGCCGCCGTAGCTGCCGCCTGTTGCGCCAGAAGCTAAGTTGTACTCTGCGCTTTTAGAGGGACGATCGTAGGCTAAGTAATCGAGATTTTTTTCCGCCCAATCCATAATCTGCAGCAAATCTTGGCCTTCAAAATCCGGGTCCATCGTTCGTACAGTGCCGGTGCTGTCGTTGAAGCCACGCTGGTCGATGCTGATGACAGCGTAGCCGTTATCTTGAAGGCGCTCGATGAAAGAACCCGCCGCTGGATTTTCTGTCCGCGCCCCACCAAAGCCATGACCTTGCAAGACCAAGGGATTACCTTTCATGCAGTTGATGGCTTTCGGCTCGATAACCTGGAAGCTGATGACTTTTCCGCTACTAGATGGCAGCGTGACCTGATAACTGCGGCCACCATCTAAGCGAACGTTAGTGGCGCAGGACGCGGTGTTAGGCTCAAGCGTGTCGAGCGTGACGCCAGCACGCTTAAAGTTAACGATGCGGGGGGCGGTGTCTGCTGTGCCACCGGTGCCAGGGTTTCCGCCTCCACCGGTGTCGGTGTTTCCACCCCCGCCAGTGTCAGTGTTTCCGCCCCCACCGGTGTCAGTGTTTCCACCCGTGTCAGTATCGCCAGCTGAATCACCGCGAGGGGAAAAGGAGCCTGAACTTGTCGAGCCGCCGCAAGCCGCTAATGTCACGGCTAAGGCCAGCAGGGTAAGTGTGTGTGAAATGCGCATGATGCCCTCGTCTGCATTGTTCTTTTTATGAACGAGCAGAGTACGGCAGAAATTACGTATCCGCTACATGACAAAGACCCAAAACAATCGTTAAATTACAAAAAATTACATTTATGGGAGCAATGTCAAATAGCCGTCGCGAAAGCTCGGATAACGCAAGACATAACCACTGCGCTGTAGTGCGGCATTGTTAATACGCTTACCTTGACTCACGCTAGGCTCAACCTTCTCCGGCGGCACAGGCATTTGCATCTGCTCGGCCAGCCACGCCAAAACCTCATGCTGCGGCGTCGGGGCATTATCTACGCCAAGTAACAGTGGCTCCACCGGTGCACCATGAAGACACTGCTGAACCAAGTGCACCACTAAGCCGCTGGCATCGGCCACATGCAGTCGATTCGTCCAGCTCGGCGGCGTCACTTGCATCGCTCGGCCCTCGCGCACCCAACGCACTAAGCGTTCGCGGCCCGGCCCATAAAGCCCGCCTAAGCGTACAATGGTTGATGGCCAAGGCGCCTGCCGCACAACATCCTCTGCCGCTAAGAGCAACGCCGCAGTATCTCGACTCGGCTTCGCTGGGGTTTCTTCATTGATCGATTCCCCAGCATCTTCTCCATATACACCCGTGGAAGAGAGCCAGAATTGCCGGCACAGTGTCTGGCCCTGCAAAGCCTGCTGCACCGCTCGCGCGCCACCGACATAGACCTGCTCATAGGCCGTCATGCCCGACTCACTCGGCGCCAGCGCACTAATCACCACATCTAGCTCAGTGGGAAAATGCAAGGTTTCAGGTCGCGTAACATCACCCATTAGCCACGTCAGTGTGCCGCCGCTACTAAACCTATCTGACGCGTGTGGCGTACGCCGCAAAGCCCATACCTCATGCCCTAAGATGGCTAGTTCTCGCGCAATACGACCGCCAACATCGCCTGCACCTACAATTAATATCTTTGACATAAGTTTAATTTTTGATAGCTTTTGACTAAGCGCAGGATGCGCTATTTGCCAGAGAGATGTTATGACCTTAACCGAGCTACGTTACCTCGTCACCTTAGCGCAAGAACGCCATTTTGGTCGCGCCGCTGAACGCTGCCATGTCGCTCAGCCAACGCTATCTGTTGCGGTGAAAAAACTCGAAGACTCACTTGGCCTGAGCTTGTTCGAGCGCCATCGCCATGGCGTTTTGGTGACGCCGGCCGCCGAAGCCTTGATCGCCCAAGCGCAAATTGTCCTCGCTGAAGCCGATAAGCTCGAAAGCATGGCCGACCAATCTCGTGATGAGTTTGCCGAGCCCTTGCGTCTAGGCGCCATCTTCACCGTTGGGCCGTATTTATTTCCCTCGCTAGTGCGGCGCATGAAGCAAGAGGCCAGCCCACTTAAATTATATTTAGAAGAGAACTATACGCATGTTCTCGATGAGCGCTTAGCGCGTGGTGAACTCGACGCCATTCTCGTCGCACTGCCCTTTGGGCCACCAGAAACACGCGTCACCGCCCTATTTGATGAGCCATTTCAATTGCTGTTACCGCGGGATCACGCCCTGACCACCCAGGCGGTAATTCCTGCCGACGTGCTCGCTACTAGCCCCGTGCTGATGCTCGGCGAAGGTCACTGCTTTCGCGACCAAGTACTAGAGACTTGCCAAGTGGGTCAAGCGCCAGGCATTAACTCCGGCAGCTCGCTGATGACCTTACGCCACATGGTGGCCTCGGGGCTGGGTATAACGCTAATTCCTGCCAGCGCCCAACAGCAGCTCACCGATGACGAACTCACCACACGACCGATCAAACCCTGCCCACATCGACGCATTGTGCTGGCTAGTCGCCATCGCTTTTCGAGGCCACGCGCGTTGCAGGAGCTATTGCGCATGCTGCAAGGATTGAACCTGCCCGGCACCGATGCCGTGCGCCACTGAGCATGCCTATGCGCACCGCCGCTGAAACGCAGATCAAAACTCTCCACGACATATCAGTGGCCAGTCTTCGAGGTGTTGGCCCCGCCTTGGCCGAACGCCTTCAACGCCTTGGCATCCGCAGTGTGCAGGATTTGCTGTTTACACTGCCGCGCCACTATGAAGACCGCACGCAACGCACACCATTAGGCTCACTGATACCCGGCATGACTGCCTTGGTTGAGGCCGATGTCGTCCTAGCCGATATTATTCAAGGCCGCCGTCGCGCGCTGTTAATCAGGCTGCGCGATGGTAGCGGCGGTCTAACACTGCGTTTTTATCACTTTCGCCAGTCGCAAAAAGACAGCTATGTAAAAGGCGTGCGTTTACGCGTCTTCGGCGAAGTGCGAGCCGGCCCCGTGGGGCCTGAAATGATCCATCCGGAAGTCGAATGGCTGACGGCGAGCGACGAGCTGACTAATGATGATGCGCGCCTGAATGAGCATCTCACGCCCATCTATCCGCTGGTCGAAGGCCTCACGCAACGGCGCTTGCGCGAGCTCATGTCTCGCGCCCTACCGCTACTCAATGACACCGCACTGATCGACAAACTACCTGCGCAACAGGCTGGTGGCTGGTCTTTGGCGCAGGCACTGCACACCGTCCATGCACCCACCGCCGACAGTGACCGGCAAGCCCTACGCCATGGCCTACATCCTGCTCAGCAGCGCTTAGTCTTTGAGGAGCTGGTAGCGCATCAGATGGGTTTGTTGCAACGTCGCGACCGCCAGCGGCACACCTCGGCACCGGCATTACGTGGCGATGACGCCTTAAGCGCTGGCCTATTAGCGTTACTGCCGTTTGCCCTGACCGATGCGCAGCAGCGCGTCGTAAAAGACATACGCCACGACCTTGGCGAAACTCGTGCCATGCTCAGATTAGTGCAGGGCGATGTCGGTTCTGGCAAAACCGTGGTCGCCGCACTCGCCGCCTGCCCCGCGCTCGCTGCAGGCCTGCAAATCGCCATCATGGCCCCGACAGAAATTCTCGCTGAGCAGCACTTAATACGCTTTCGTAGTTGGTTTGAGCCACTGGGTATTTCGGTCGGATGGCTGTCGGGCAAACAAACGGCCAAGGCTAGATCAGCCGCACTGACAGCCCTTGCCGATGGCAGCTGCCAACTCGTCGTTGGCACCCATGCGCTATTTCAAGACAGTGTGCATTTTGCTCGCCTAGGCCTGGTCATCATCGATGAGCAGCACCGCTTTGGCGTCGCACAACGCCTGCAACTGGCAGAAAAAGCCCTGAGTGCTGGCTGGCTACCGCATCAATTGATCATGACTGCCACGCCGATTCCACGCACGCTGGCGATGAGCGCCTATGGTGACCTCGACACGTCCATCATCGATGAGTTGCCGCCGGGTCGCCAAGGCATTCAAACCGTCGTGCTTGCCAATACTCGCCGCGACACGTTGATCGAGCGCATCCGCCATCATGCCGCCAGCGGACAACAAGTCTATTGGGTGTGCACATTGATTGAGCAATCTGAGCAGATCCAAGCGCAGGCGGCCGAATCCGCCATGGCAGAACTCAGCGCCGCGTTACCAGAGCTCCGCGTAGGGCTAGTGCATGGTCAATTAAAGGCCAGCGACAAAGCCGCCGTCATGGCTGATTTTGTTGCCGGCCATATCAGCGTTTTGGTCGCCACCACGGTCATCGAGGTCGGCGTGGATGTGGCTAATGCCACACTGATGGTCATCGAGAATCCCGAGCGCTTAGGTCTATCGCAGCTGCATCAGCTCCGAGGCCGAGTCGGCCGTGGTCAGCTTGCCAGCTTTTGTGTGTTGCTTTACCAAACGCCGATGTCGGCGTTGGCGCGCGAGCGCTTGCAGATTTTGCGCGACAGTCAAGACGGCTTTGTGATCGCCGAAAAGGATCTTGAATTGCGTGGCCCCGGCGAAGTCCTCGGCACACGACAAACCGGCGATGTACAATTTCGCTTAGCTGACCTAGTCCGCGATGCGGCACTGATTCAACCAGCACGATCTTTAGCCGAACAATTGCACGGCAACTCACACTACGATTATTTACTAACGCGTTGGTTAAGTCGCGAAGGCAGTTACGCCTTGGCCTAGTGAGCTATACTCTTGTCTAGTATCGTTAAGCACCCTACTCTTCATCCGTCTTTTTGTTTTTTTCTGTTGCCCGAGGTGCTTTATGCATTGGCTGCGTTTACGAGATAGCCTGCTGTTGGTTGTGCTGATGGTCAGCGTAATAGCCGACGCTGCGCCACGCGTAAGCACCAGCAAAGTCGATGCCACCCCACGACAAATTCGCAAGGCGGCCATGACCGGTGCTGCCGACGCGCAATACAATATGGGTGTGCTGTACTACAACGGCGAGGGCGTGGTGCGTAACCGCGCCAAAGCGGCGGAATGGTTCAGCTTAGCGGCACGCCAAGGCCTACCGCGCGCGCAATACAACTTAGGCGCACTTTACGCCAATGGCATTGGCGTCACACGAAACACCGACGTAGCTAATAGCTGGTTTCGCGCCGCCGCCGATCAAGATTACCCACCTGCGCTCTACGCCCTAGGCATGGCCTACTACGAGGGCAATGGTGTATTGCTGGATTTCAATCGCGCTGCCGCCCTAATATTGAAGGCTGCCGAGCTAGGTTCATCGTCGGCTCAAAACAATATTGGCATCATGTATGACCAAGGTATCGGCGTAAAACGCAACAAGAGTAAAGCCGCCGAGTGGTTTGAGTCTGCCGCAGACTCCGGCGTATCAGAGGCGCAATTTAACATCGCGCAAATGCTCTTGGTCGGCGATGGCGTACGAAAAAATCAATCGAAAGGCTTAGCCTATCTGACCGAATCGGCCAATCGCGGCTACCCGAAAGCGCTGCGGCGCTTAGGCGAACTGTATCTCAATGGCGACTTTGTCGAGGCTGACACCAACCGAGCCCGAGATTTACTAACAAAGGCCGCGGCTTCCGGCGGCTAAAGCAGCCAATCCTCAGACACAAAAAAGCCGTGCACTTCACCCGCGTGCACGGCTTTTTTGTGTCGCGCTTACGCCAAAATAGGCGGTAGCGCGCGCGCTAGCTCCATCTTCGTCTTCATGTCCGTCGCAAAGCTGCCGGTCAAGGCAAACCCTAGAAGCCGGCCATCTTTCGACATAAAGCTGGCTTTAACATTGTTCTCATTGGCCTCAACCGCCCACGCACCGTCGGTACCTGGCGCCACGGGCGATACCACAATTGGGCAGATCGGCGTTTTGATTTGCACCGGCATGGCGGGATAGCTCACCACCGTCTCGTCACCGTTTAAAGTTTTTGCCAAGGCGCGCGCACTGGCCATCAAGGGCAGCACATACATCAGCACCTTGCCATCCACCTCGGCGCAATCGCCAATGGCGTAGATATTGGCATTACTGCTGCGCAAATGACGATCCACACAGATGCCGCGAGCGACTGTTAAACCCGCCACCTCCGCTAAGCCCACGCGTGGGCGCAAACCGATCGCTGACAGCACAATATCTGCCTCCGCATGGCGGCCATCCGCCAAGCTCACGCGAATGACCTCACCGGCATGGTCAGCAGCAGTAACATTGGCACCATAGAGAAAGCATACGCCCAGACCTTGCAACCCTGCCTCCACCGCTTGTGAGGCTCGCTCTGGCAGCAATGTTGGCAATGGCCGACCCATAGGCTCAACTACCGTCACGCTATGACCACTAGCCGCCAGATCATTAGCGAACTCACAGCCAATTAGGCCACCACCAATAATTAGCACACGCTTTGCTGACTCACCGAGCTTGTTGCGAAACACCGCATAATCGCCCAAGTCGTTGACACTTAAAACGCTGTCGCCGGCATTACCAGCCAAGGGTGGACGGAAGACATCGGCACCAACAGCCAGTACCAGATCCTCATAAGCCAGCGTTTCGCCATTGACTGTTAACGTTTTTTCGGAGGCATCGATATGCGAGACCGCACTGGCCACGCGGACCTCCGCATTGAGCTGCTCAGCCATAGTCTCGGGCGAGGCCATGGCTAGCGCGTCTGGCGTTTTGCCTTTAGCTAATGCATTCGACAGCATGGGTTTCGAATAGCTACGCCCATCATCCTGAGACAGGATCAACAGTGGGCGGTCGCTGTTGAGCTTGCGAAATTCGCGTGCCAACGTGTAGCCGGCCAAACCGGTTCCCAAGATAACGAGTGGGCGCATGATTTAGAGTTCCACCATTTCAAAATCGTCTTTACCGACGCCGCAGTCCGGGCAGACCCAGTCCTCGGGAATATCGTTCCAGCCGGTGCCGGCGGGGATACCATCCCAGGGCATACCAACCGCTTCGTCATAGACAAAGCCACAAACAATGCATTGCCACTTTTTCATAACTCACCTCATCGTTAGATAATCTGCTCACGCACCGGCTTGTTGTGCCGATGCGCCTAAGTCTTTGCGCCTAGAGTCAGGCGACTCAACCTTGCCAGCGCGCAATGCTACCGAAATTAGCGCGCTTGTGCTGCCGCTAATGCCTCACGGTAATGCTTGGCGTGACGCTCTTCTACCTTTGCTAGCGCGGCAAAGCGTTTTTCTGCCTTTTTTAAGGCCGCCTTAAACCATTCCGCATGCTCCTCTGACTCAGCAATTTGTTCCTCAAATTCTTTCATGGCATCGACATTTTGCTCTTTCACCGCTGTCTCATGAAACGTCGGATACATCTCGGTGTATTCGTAAGTCTCGCCAGCAATCGCCACTTCAAGCATTTTTTCCGATGTCATAGTGACTTTTGGATAGAGTAAATCTAAGTGACCGAAGGCATGCTGAATTTCTTGCTGAGCAGTGTCTTCGAAAGCTTTCGCTGTCGCTTCATCACCCGATGCACGCGCCAACTTGGCGAAGTAGCTGTATTTCATAAAGGCCATGGATTCGCCAGCAAAAGCAGCTTCTAAGTTCTTCCCCGTGACAGTAATCGCTAAATTCATCTCATCTCTCCTCGTTAATACACTGCAGCCTAGCGCTGCTTCAACGAGGCTAGGTTATGATGCAGCGCTGACGGCGGCCAATGAGTTGGTCGAATACTTTCGATAGCTTTTTACTATTACGCTGCTTATGTCATATAGCCCACGCAAATGGATTCACCCTCGCCGTTGGCAGCACGAGCCGCTGCTGTTACGCCAGCCATGCCGGCGTGATGTGCGCTCTTGGTTGGCTGAGCCGGGTTCGTTAACGGCACGACTGGCGACACTCGCAACTCAGTTGAATGGCGAACTGCATGTCGACGTGCTCAGTGAGGGCTGGGGCCTGCCTAGCGCCGAAGAGGCACACATGCTCGGGCTTCGCCGTGGCGAGTTTGCTTGGATTCGCGAGGTCATCTTGGTCGGTCTTAACACGCCATGGGTACAGGCGCGTTCGGTACTGCCTAGGCGCAGCTTAGGCGGACTGAATCGCCGTCTGACGCGGCTGGGCAATCAGAGCTTAGGCAGTTTGTTATTTCGCGACCCAGCATTGCAGCGCGGACCCATACGCTATGCCCAACTCGCGCTCGCTAGCGATACGGTGTGGGCGCGCCGCTCGCGCTTTTTACTACGCGGCCAAGCAATCTTGGTAGCCGAGGCCTTTCTCCCCGCCCTGTTGACCGCCAGCGCTCAGGCAGACACGATAGCACCATGATTTCACGCGACCGTTTACCCGACTTTATCGCCCTAATGCGCCTCGACCGGCCCATTGGTATCTGGCTGCTGCTCTGGCCTACCGTCATTGCACTATGGGTCGCCGGTGATGGCCACCCCGCGCCTGAAGTCGTCGCTATTTTTGTCGCCGGCGTCGTCTTAATGCGCTCAGCCGGCTGCGTCATCAATGACTATGCCGACCGCCACATCGATGGCCAGGTCTGGCGCACCGCTGATCGACCCTTAGCCAGCGGGCGCATTCTCGGTAGCGAAGCACTGATGCTGTTTGCCCTGCTCGTCGTACTGAGCGCGAGCTTGCTGCTGTTTTTGCCCATTGCGGTGTTTTACTGGTCATTCGGCGCATTGGCCTTAGCCCTGCTCTACCCATTCATGAAGCGCGTCACTTATTTGCCGCAAGTGGTATTGGGCGCTGCGTTTTCATGGGCCATCCCCATGGCTTTTGTCGCCCAAGGCCGTGAGCCAAGCGACCTGTGCTGGCTGCTCTACGCCGGCAATCTCGCCTGGACAGTCGCCTACGACACACAATACGCCATGGCCGATCGTGAAGACGACCTAAAGGCTGGGGTGAAGTCGACCGCTATTTTGTTCGGCGATTTAGATCGCGCCGCTATCGCAGGCCTGCAGCTATTTTGGCTTGCTGCATTGGGCTTTGTTGGCCATCAAATGCAATGGTCATGGCCGTGGTGGGCAGGCTTGGGAGGCGGCGCCGTGCTCTTCATCTGGCAATGGCAGCACACCGCCAGCCGCGACAAGCATCGCTGTCTAGAGGCCTTTAAACACAACCATTGGGTAGGTCTGGTGTTATTCGTCGCTTTATTAATGGCTTGGTTGCAACAGCTAGCGGCGCATTCTATGTTGCCATAGTCATAGCGTCGTAATATTTCTGTCATGTCTTCGCGTTGTAATAGGCCTGTCATCTAAACTGATTCGAGACGTGCTATGCCCAGCGACAAAATACTGATCGTCGACGACGAAGCCGCCATTCGCGAAATGATCTCCATTGCGCTGGATTTGGCAGGCTATACCTGTCTAGAGGCTGAAGACGCCTTGCAGGCACACCACCTAGTCGTCGATGAACGCCCCGCACTGATTTTATTGGACTGGATGCTGCCAGGCATGAGCGGAATTGAGTTGGCACGTCGACTCAAGCGCGATGAGAATACGCGCGAGATCCCCATCATCATGCTCACCGCTCGCGGCGAGGAAGACAATAAAATCCAAGGTCTCGATGCCGGTGCTGATGATTACATCACCAAGCCATTCTCCACTCGCGAGCTCGCCTCGCGCATAAAGGCCGTGCTGCGTCGCGCTAATGTCCTACACCAAGAAAACGCCATTGAAGCTGAGGGCCTGAAGCTCGACCCCGTCAGCCATCGCGTCAGTGCCGATGACAAGGCGGTAGAAATGGGGCCAACGGAATATCGCTTACTGGCCTTCTTCATGAGTCATCCCGAACGCGCCTACACCCGCACACAGGTGCTCGATCAAGTCTGGGGCGGCAATGTCTATGTCGAGGACCGCACCATCGATGTGCACATTCGTCGCCTGCGTAAAGCCCTAGAGCCGTTTGGCTATGACCGCTTTATTCAAACGGTACGGGGCACCGGCTATCGCTTTTCGGTGCAAACCAGTGTCAAGGTAGAGCCTGTGTGAGTCGGAAAATTTCAGATCGTGAAATTACTGAAGTATTTCTTGGCTGCGCGCTCGGCCTAGGCCTTGGTTACTTAGCCGGCCAGGCCATTCTTGGCTTATGCGTCGTATTGGCGTGGCTTCTGTATCGCCAACTCCAACAACTCGCCCGACTCCGGCATTGGCTACAAAATAGTAATCAAGACGTACCAGAAAGCGAGGGAGCCTGGGACGAGGTGTTCAGAGGCATTTATTTTTTACGCCGCGATGAACGTCGCTCCCGCGACAGCCTACTCAGTATTATCGACCGCGCCCGCGAATCTGTGTCAGCACTTGAAGAGGCCGTGGCACTCATCGATAGCCATGGCAATCTAGAGTGGTGGAACCCCGCCGCCGAAGCCTTACTCGGATTTCGCCCTGCCGATCGCAGCCAGCCGGTCATCAATTTGATTCGCGCACCTAGCTTTATTCGCTACTTCAAATACGGCCCCTATGACGAAGGCCTTAAAGTTGCCTCACAACGCCATCCGGGACGTCACCTACAGTTTGAAATCACCCCGTTTGGCGACAATGATCGTTTGATCATTGTCTATGACATTACTCGACTGCATAACCTCGAGCAGATGCGCAAAGACTTCGTCGCCAACGTCTCGCATGAGCTACGCACACCATTAACCGTACTCACTGGCTACTTAGAAACGCTGCTTGATCAGCCCGAAGGCGTTGAGCCACGTTGGCTGCGTGCATTGAGCCAAATGGCGCAGCAAGCCACGCGCATGAACAATCTCGTTAATGACTTATTGCTGCTTTCACGCCTTGAAAGTCAACCGGATGATCGCGAGCCACACACCGTGCACATACCGCGCATGCTTAAGCAGATTCATCACGATGCACAGGCGCTGGCGACGCCGAAAAAGCAAACCGTGACACTCGAGTGCGAGCCGGGGTTATGCGTAATGGGTATGGAGGCAGATTTACGCTCAGCGTTCTCCAACCTAGTCACCAATGCAGTGAAATACACACCGGATGGCGGCAGTGTGGCCATACGCTGGTGGGCGGATAGTAAAGGTGCGCACTTTCGCGTCACCGACAATGGCCTAGGCATTGATGCCGTCCATTTGCCGCGCCTTACCGAACGCTTTTACCGTGCCGATGCCGCGAGAAGTAGCGCCACTGGCGGCACTGGCTTGGGGCTAGCCATCGTTAAGCATGTGCTCATGCAGCACAAAGCCACGCTCGATATTCAGTCTGAATTCGGCCGTGGCTCGCGCTTTACTTGCTCATTTATACCCACGCACATTGAGCGTGAGCTGGAGTCTTAAGACTCCAGCTTCTTTTGCACTTGCTCATAGGTGGCATGGCGTACATCGGCACCTTTCACCAAGAAGATCAGCTGCTCAGAGATATTGCGCGCATGATCACCAATGCGCTCCAATGAGCGCAGCACACCCATGACACTCAGCACACGCGAAATCGCACGTGGATCTTCCATCATGTAGGTGACTAAGGCGCGCGTCGCGGTGCGGTACTCCAAATCAATCTCAGCATCCGCTTTCATGACGTTGAACGCTTGGTCGGCATCAAAATGCGCAAAAGCATCAAGCGTCTCATGAATCATCTTACGGACTAGACTGCCAATGTGACGGCACTCTAAATAGCCACGCGGTGACTCGCCTTCCTCGCACAATGTTTGCGCGGCACGAGCAATTTTCGCTGCTTCATCGCCCATGCGCTCAAGGTCGGTGATCGATTTACCAATGGCAATGATCATGCGCAAATCTGAGGCCGCCGGCTGGCGACGCGCCAAAATTCGCACGATATTCTCATCAATACCCGACTCCATTTGATTAATGCGACGGTCGTTGTCCTGCACTGCGACAGCCAATGCCGAGTCTGCATCTAGCAAGCAGTTAATGGCATCGGTCACTTGTTTCTCTACCAAGCCGCCCATCGCCAAAAAATGGCTACGGACTTCGTCGAGCTCTTCATTGAACTGCGCCGAGATGTGTTGGCGATAATCTTCACGCTTCATTGCAGTATCTCCACGATTAGCCGTAACGGCCCGTAATATAGTCTTCGGTTTGTTTATTTTTAGGGTTGGTAAACAGCGTATCGGTATCACCGTACTCGACCATCTTGCCCAGATACATAAAGGCCGTGTAATCCGAGACTCGAGCGGCTTGCTGCATATTGTGAGTCACGATGAGGATGGTGAATTGCTCTTTCAGTTCATGGATTAACTCTTCCACTTTCAGCGTGGAAATAGGATCAAGAGCCGAGCACGGCTCATCGAGCAGAAGCACTTCAGGCTGCACAGCAATGGCACGCGCGATGACCAAGCGCTGCTGCTGACCACCGGAAAGCCCCAGCGCACTGTCATTCAGTCGATCTTTGACCTCATCCCATAAAGCTGCACGCCGCAACGACTGCTCGATAATTTCATCGAGCACGCGCTTGGAGTTTTGACCTTGCAAACGCAGGCCATAGGCGACATTTTCATAGATGCTTTTGGGAAAGGGATTGGGCTTTTGAAACACCATGCCAACACGCTGGCGCAGTTCAGTAATATTGACTGAACGATCAAAGATGTTTTGCTTATCAAGCAGAATTTCACCCTCTACACGGCAGCCATCGACAAGATCGTTCATGCGATTGAAAGTTCGCAGCAACGTCGATTTACCGCACCCCGAGGGACCGATAAAGGCTGTCACGCGGTTTTTAGGCACGCTCATATTAATGCCGTACAGCGCCTGTTTAGCGCCATAAAACAAGTTTAGATTACGCGTTTCAATACAGGTGTTTTCACTGGACAGCTCTCTGTCGCGACGCGTACGCCCCATTGCGCCAGTATCTTTTACCGCCATTACTTGCTCACTTTGAGTTACATCGTTCATGGTCATTAGTTCCTAATCAATCCGTGGACGAAGTCGATTACGACTCCAGCGCCTTATATTTTTCGCGCAGTCGATTACGCAGACTGACCGCCGACAAGTTCAGCCCCGCGACAACGGCAACCAGCAAAAATGCCGTGGCATAGACCAGCGGTCGTGCGGCCTCTACGTTCGGGCTTTGGAAGCCAACATCGTAAATATGGAAGCCTAAGTGCATGAACTTTTGCTCTAAATGCAGGAATGGTGCGTTGCCATCCAGCGGTAGCGTGGGCGCTAGCTTGACCACACCGACCAGCATCAGCGGGGCAACCTCGCCTGCAGCACGGGCAATAGCCAAAATCACGCCGGTCATAATCGACGGTGTAGCCATCGGCAACACCACACGCCACAGGGTCTCTGCTTTCGTGGCGCCAAGCGCCAAAGAGCCCTCTTTTAATGCCCGAGGGATACGCGCTAAACCCTCTTCTGTCGCAACAATAACAACAGGCAAGGTCAGTAACGCCAAGGTAATGGATGCCCACAGCAGGCCAGGCGAACCAAAGACGGGCGCCGGTGAGGCCTCAGGATAAAACCATGTATCGATATTGGCGCCAAGGAAGTAGACAAAAAAGCCTAAGCCAAAGACCCCATAGACAATCGACGGTACGCCAGCGAGATTATTGACCGCAATCCGCACGACCTGAGTAACCGCGCCCTGATGGGCATATTCGCGCAAGTAAATCGCTGCAATAACGCCCATGGGAGTGACCATCACCGTCATAATCAGCACCATCAATACCGTGCCGAAAATAGCGGGGAATACGCCACCCTCTGTGTTCGCCTCACGCGGATCGCCGGATAAGAACGCCCACACATTGTGAAAATACACAGCGAGCTTTTGCAGCACATTTAAATGGTTAGGCTTAATGGCTTGAACGATTTTGCTAACGGCTAACTGCAGCTCCTGACCTTGACCTGCTGTGAGCAGGACGGTGTCGCGACTGGCTTGTGTTTTCAACGCCTCAAGCTGATTAGACAGCTCGCCATAGTTCGCATTTAACGCATCGCGACGAGCCGCAAGATCCACCTTGGCAGCCTCGGTCAAGGCATTATCTATCACCAAACGGCGCTCTTCTAAGCGCAGCTTTTCAATGCCGTGGTTAATCTTGCCAATCGCACCTTTCTCAATGCCGGCAATTTCTTCTAGCAGCGCATTGCTTCGCTTAATGCGCTTTTGCAACTCATCCCAAGCCTCTTCACCAGAGGCGACAACCTGGCCATTTTCACTAATCGACTGCAGTCGGCCGTAAAAGTTACCCCACTCTTGTCGCTCTAAGGCGATGATGTCCTCTGGGTAACTGATATTGCTTAAACCGTCGGCAAAGACCCAGCGGAAGTCGGCGCCGGTGACATCGCGATTACCCAGTTTTAAGGAGATGCGCTCAATCGACTCTTTATTTGGCGGTATTTTTAAACCGGACTCTTTGAGACGCGTTGAGGTGTCAAATTTGCTGTCGTAAATCTCACCCAAGACAACTTCGGTTTGACTGCTGCTGGGCGCCGAGTAGCTGGCTTGCATGACGTCGGCTGGCCAGAAATGTCCCAAGCCTCGTACAGCAATGAGCCCCAGCACACCGACCACCATGATCAATGAAATGGCGACCGTGCCGGCGTTAAGCCAGACCCAAGCTTCGCCAGATTTGAAGTATTCGCGTGTTTTCATCTGCGGGTTCCTTTAGGCGAGGGCGTTATAGCGAGCCGTATTTTTTGCGTAACCGAGTGCGAACCACTTCAGCTATCGTGTTCAAAATGAAGGTCAGTACAAACAGCACCAGCGCCGATAGGAACAGGACGCGGAAGTGTGTTGAACCAACCTCAGCTTCACCCATCTCGACCGCGACATTGGCTGATAGCGTGCGCATGCCTTCGAATATGTTCCAATCCATGATCGCGGTGTTACCGGTGGCCATCAGTACGATCATGGTTTCACCGACAGCACGACCCAGACCAATCATCACCGCTGAAAAAATGCCCGGCGATGCAGTTGGCAATACCACGCGCATCAGCGTTTGCCATTGCGTAGCGCCTAAGGCCAAGGAGCCATTGGTTAAATGCTTGGGGACGGCAAAAAGAGCATCTTCAGCAATCGCATAGATGTTGGGAATGACCGCAAAACCCATCGCCAGGCCAACAATCAATGAGTTGCGTTGATCGAAGTTTAGCCCCGTACTGTTCTCTAGCCATGACCGCACATCACCACCAAAAAACATATTCTCAATGGGTTGTGAAAAGACAAACGATAAGTAGCCGGTCAGCAACAGCGGCACGATAAGAATTATCGGCGCCCAACCATCAGCAAAGGCGCGTTTTTCCAGAGGCATTCGTGACCACAGAGCACCCACCACAACAATGGTAATGGGTGTCAGAATAAGCAAACTAAATATGCCCGGCAGATTGTCTTCAATGGTGGGGGCCAGCCATAGGCCCGCCAAGAAGCCCAAAATAACCGTCGGTAATGCCTCCATCAGCTCGATGGTCGGCTTTACTTTACGGCGCAGCTTCGGCGCCATGAATACCGCTGAATACATGGCGCCAAAAATCGCCAATGGCGCGCCCAACAACATGGCGTAAAACGCGGCTTTAATGGTGCCAAAAGTCAGCGGCATCAATGACAGCTTAGACTCGAAATCCGTTGTGCCAGACGAGGATTGCCACGTATAGGTTGGCGCCTCATACGACTCATACCACACCGGCTTCCATGTCGACTGCATCGAAATGTCTGGATGCTCGATATTCATATGCCAGAAACTGTAGGCGTTGTCGGACTGCACCAGTAGACCCGACGATCGCGCACTCATCGCTAAGGTACGAATCGGCGTTTCGCCTGCAGATTCCTGCAAAATCAGACGATTGGAGGTGGTGTAATAATACGAGACGCTACCGCTGGCATCGCCAATCAAAATACCCTTGCGGCGCTCCTCAGGAAACAAGGCCGTAATTGCTGAGTTACCAACCTTGATGCTGCGAATTTTTTTCAAGCTAAAGTGGTCTACACCGGTACTGGAGTCACGCACCATAAACCATTGCGAGACATCGCCTTGGCTATCACCGACCATCAATGACACATTCCCCTGAAGCGCTGTAGCTGACGTCACTTCTGCATTCGGGGCGGTCAGTGTAACTTCCTGCGTATAGATAGGCTGATTACGCACATTGAAGACGCTTACGCGGTTACTGTCATGAAAAACGTAAGCCCAATTACCGTCCTGGCCAATAATAATCTGCTGGGCCGCGTTACCTCTATATGGCAACTCATCACGCTCGATTTCACTAAAGCCGGAGGCATCCTCACTAACGCTTTCATCACCAAAAGAAAGAGATAGCGCGCTGCTACTCTCGCCAGCGGTACTGAAATGTAAGCGCTGCACTTTACCTTCGGCAAAAGCTAAAACGCGCAAGTCATCCTCACTCCCGCGCACATAAAACACCGACAGTGGCGCACCATTTCGATCGACTGTCAGCGGTGCTTCACCATAGGGATAGGCAAGCGAGCTATTAATGATTCGCTTATTATTTGCACCATAGCTGATGTCGTATTTTGGCTTAGCGACAAGCAACTGACCGTTACTGAGGCCGATACCAACTAGACCCGACAAAATAGGGCCGCGTTGAATGCTGGCTATGTGAACACCGGACGGTAAAGGCAACGCACTGCGCGACTCAATTTTCCCCGTTTTGACGTCAAGAATTTGCACTTCGCCGTCGGCTAATAGCCGAATACCTGACTCGTTATATTCGTCGGCATCTAAGTATAGAGCAGCCACCTGCGTGGTAACCGGCGCATTTTTTTCTAGATCCGCGCCACTAAACAGCGGCCAGACCTCAAATACGAGATAGAAGAAGATCAAGGCGATAGCGCCAATAACCCCAACACCGCCAAGGCCGATCGTGAGGTTTGCTAAGCGATCTTTAATTTCGCGCTTACGACGCATCGCAGGCGTATTAACGAAAGCAATCCTGGGTTTTTTCATGTGCTCAACCTAACGCTAGGCCCAAGATTAGGCCCTCATGATCGGGCAAGAAGGGCCCGCAGGCCCTTCTTGTTGTTAGACAGTGTTCGCGTAGCGCTTAAAGATTTAACATTTTCAAAACTTTAGCTGCTTCTTTCGCTGGCATGGGGATGTAGCCATCCTTTTCCACGACGCTTTGGCCATTCTTCGACAGCACCATTTTCAAAAACTCAGCCTCTAATGGTGCCAGCGGTTTGTTTGGCGCTTTGTTGACATAAACATAGAGGAAACGAGCCAGCGGGTATTTACCGCTCAGCGCATTCTTCTCGTTGGCATCATAGATTTCGCCATCTTTACCGACTAATGGAACCGTGCGTACGCTTGAGGTTTTATAGCCAATGCCCGAGTAGCCAATACCATTAATCGAGCTGCCGACTGCTTGTACCACTGAGGCAGAGCCAGGCTGCTCGTTGACGTTATTTTTGAAATCGCCTTTGCACAAGGCTTTTTCTTTAAAGTAGCCGTAGGTACCAGACACCGAGTTACGACCGTAAATTTGCAAGTCGCGCTTAGCCCAAGCACCCTTTAGGCCAGCATCACCCCAGTTAGTAACCGCCTTGTCATGACCGCACTTACGTGTGTCGGAGAAAATCGCATCGACAACATCCATATTCATGAATTTGACTGGGTTATCTTTATGCACAAACACGGCCAAAGCATCGATAGCTACTGGCACGGCGGTTGGCTTGTAGCCTTTAGCTTTTTCGAAGGCGGCAATCTCTTCACCCTTCATCATGCGTGACATAGGGCCTAAGTTTGCTGTGCTTTCTGTTAGCGCAGGAGGAGCTGTTGACGAGCCCGCACCTTGGATCTGGATATTGATGTTGGGGTAAAGTTTTTTGTAGTCTTCAGCCCACAAAGTCATCAGGTTGTTTAGCGTGTCAGAACCAACGCTAGTTAAAGTCCCGGCAACACCGGTTGCTTTCGTGTAGCTGGGAAGCGCTGGATCAACAGCGGCTTGAGCTGACATACCGAGGGTTAGCCCCAGGGCGGCAATTAGTACGTTCGCTTTCATGTGTCACTCCACTTGGGATGGTTTCGATCTCACGGCAAGCATCATGACGATGAAATATGACGCAATGATGACAAATTTGGAAGACTTTAGCGGCCCATGACTTAAAGCTGTCATAAAGCCTTCGGTGCCCGCCCTTCGTCATGATGTATTGCTCGATGACAGAATCAGGCGCACACGGTAGTCTTGCCCTCAATTAAAATAAGATAAGTTGGAGCTATTATGCCTAGCAACCACGAATACCATCCCATGCCGCGCGGTGTGCTCTGCTTACAAACGATTGCCATGCCCGCCGACGCCAACCCCAATGGAGATATTTTTGGTGGCTGGCTAGTCTCGCAGATGGATTTAGCCGCTGGCGTTGCTGCGCGCAAACGCGCCAAGGGCCGTACCGTGACGGTGGCTATTGATGCGATGGTGTTTTTGAGACCGGTGAAGGTCGGCGACATTGTCGGCTTTTACACCGAAGTGCTCTCTACCGGCCGCTCATCGATAAAAATCTTGGTGGAAGTCTGGGCCGTGAGCGACCTCACCGGCGCCCACACCAAACTCACCGAAGGCCTGTTTACCTTTGTCGCTATTAATGATCAGGGCCATACCCGCGAGCTGTCGACACACTAAGTAGAGCCGGCAGCCATTTATTTCCGTGCAAGCGCTAGCTCGCTCGAGTCAACCTAGCGTATTGCGCCACCAGCCATTTGCTGCCGAGCTTGCTGAAATTTACTTGAATACGCGCATTCGGCCCGCTGCCCTCAAACGCTAAAATCACACCATCGCCAAAGCGTGGATGATTTACCGCTTGGCCTAAGCGCCAGCCGCTGCCATCGTCATCGCCTAAACGCTCCTGCTTCAGACTGCTAGAGCCTAAGCCACTAGTGCCTGAGTCGATGCTCGATCCACTGCGAAAGCCTGCGCGTAAGCCCGGCGACTGCTGGCGTACTGGCGCCAGTAGACCTTCAGGAATCTCGCCTAAAAAGCGCGAGGCAACATGGTAGCTTTCCGTGCCATATAACCTGCGCACCTCAGCATAACTAATCACCAACTCGCTCATCGCACGGGTGATGCCGACATAGCAAAGCCGGCGCTCTTCTTCGAGGTTATTTTCCTGCAGTGCCCTTTCGTGCGGAAACAGGCCCTCTTCCATGCCGGCTAAGAACACCAGAGGAAACTCCAGTCCTTTTGCGGCATGTAGCGTCATCATTTGCACGGCATCGTCAAACTCACCAGCCTGCTGCTCACCGGACTCTAACGCGGCATGGTCTAGGAATGCGGCTAATGGCGATGGCACTTCCATCTCTTGCGTATGATCATCGGCGTCGAACTCGCCGGCGGCACTAATTAATTCACGTAAGTTTTCAACGCGCGCCTGAGCCTTCTCGCCTTTCTCTTTTTCATGATGAGCAACTAAACCGCTTTGCTCGATCACTGCCTCGACCAGTTCGCCTAATGAGGCGCCTTGCGTATTGGCATCAAGGCCGTTAATCAGCGTGAGAAAGGCGTCGATTTTTCCCGTTGCGAGCGCGGGTAGACGACGCTCCGCGACGACTTGCTCGGCGGCCGACCACAGACTCACCTGCTGTTCGCGAGCGAGCTGACGAATGGCATCCAGGCTCTTGTCGCCGATACCACGCGTTGGCGTGTTGACCACACGCTCAAACGCGGTGTCATCGATACGCTGCAGCATTAGGCGCAAGTAGGCCACGGCATTTTTAATTTCTGCGCGCTCAAAGAAGCGCAGGCCACCATAGATTCGATAGGGAATTTGCGCCCGCAACAGCGCTTCTTCGAGCACACGCGACTGGGCATTGGAGCGATACAGAATCGCCATGTCTTTGCGCGCCACCCCACTGCGAAAGCGCACGTCAATGAGCTTGGCGATGTAATGCGCCTCATCAAGATCATTAAAGGCGGCATACACCGAAATGCGCTCGCCCTCACCGCGATCAGTCCAGAGATTCTTGCCCATCCGGTCGCCGTTGTTAGCGATCACCGCATTGGCCGCCTGCAAAATGATCGATGTCGAGCGATAGTTTTGCTCCAAACGAATCAGCTCGGCATCGGCATAGTCGCGTTGAAACGTGCGGATGTTTTCAATGCAGGCTCCGCGCCAGCCGTAAATGCTTTGATCATCATCACCGACCGCGGTGAGCATGCCGCGCTCGCCCGCCAGCAAACGCAGCCAGGCGTATTGAATGCGATTGGTATCCTGAAACTCATCGACCAAGATCATGCGAAAGCGCGCTTGGTAATGCTTAAGAATATCGTCGTGTTTAAGAAAGAGCTCGTGGCAGCGCAGCAGGATTTCTGCGAAATCGATTAGGCCACCGCGCTGACAAATCGCCTCGTAGGCGCTGTAGACGCGCTGCTGTGTGGCAGTATACAAGTCGCCATTGTGGGCAATATGTGCCGCTCGACGGCCTTCTTCTTTATGGCCATTGATGAAGCCCGTCGACTGTCGAGCCGGCCATTTTTCTTCATCGAGCTGCAGCTCTTTCATCACGCGCTTAACGACACGCAGCTGATCATCGGAATCTAAAATTTGAAAGTTTTGCGGCAGGCCGGCAGCCTCGTAATGCGCCCGCAAAAAGCGATGCGCTAGGCCATGAAAGGTGCCTATCCACAACGGTTGCGTGGCGATGCCAAGCTGCTGCTCGAGACGCGCACGCATTTCATGCGCGGCTTTATTGGTAAAGGTCACCGCCAACACCGCAAACGGTGAAATAGCAAATTGCTGACAAAAGTAGCTGATCCGCGAGGTCAATACGCGTGTTTTGCCAGAGCCTGCGCCTGCCAGCACGAGTAAGTGCTGACTGTCACAGGTCACGGCGTCGCGTTGTGCGGGGTTGAGCCCGTCTAAAAGAGTGAGTTCATTCATCGGACTATTGTAGACCAGCGCGCACGTCGTTTCCGCGAATGTTCAGAGAATGGTAAGGTAGGCGCTTGCAGAAACGGATTGCCCACCCATAAGGACAACCGACGAGGGCTTTCATCCATGTCACGTGCAGCCACCTCTGGCGACACAGTCGATCACACCAGTACATCGCCTCGCCTCGCCTCGCAAAGCCATAGCGAGCGCTTGCGCACAACCTTACTTGCGCAAGTACAGCGTCAACTGCCGCGTTTTCTCATCATTACCGCGCTATCGGTGTTACTCGCCATATGGATACTGTGGGATTGGCCTTACGCCAGTAACAAAACCCTTGTTCTCTGGGGCGGCAGCTTCATTGGCTTTTTGCTTTTTCGCGGCGTCTTGGTATGGGCACTAAGCCGAAATCCTCAGCTGCGAGCACGCTGGCTAGGCACTACGTTAACGGTCACGGCGGTGCTCACCGGCGGCTTCTGGGCCTTCGCGCTGGTCGCGCTTAACCCACGCGTATTCCCTAATGGCGAGATGTTTGCTGACGTCACTAATCGACAAATCTTACTTGCCGCCCTACTCGGCGCACAAGGCATTACGGCACTAGCAGCCTACGCTGGGCATTTGCGCGCGTTTTTTGGCTTTACGCTGGCCGCTTTTTTACCCGCGGTCGTCTACCTGCTGCTGCACCCGACGGGCACCAGTATTATGGTGTCGACTATCGGCACCTTGTGGTGGATGTTTTTGATTCTTAGCGCGCGCTATCTCAACCGTATGGTCAGTGATGCCATCGTGCTGCGCTTAAGCAACGAAGACCTAATTTCCTTTCTCCGCGATACGCAAGCGCGCACCTTAGACACCAACCGCATTTTGGCGCGTGAGGTCAACACCCGTGCGCGCGCTGAAACGCAGCTACAGAGCCTGAACGATGAGCTAGAGCTACGCGTGGCGCAGCGCACAGAAGCGCTCATGGAAAGCCAAGAGGGCCTGACGCTGGCCATTGAAGCATCGGGCATGGCGCTGTGGGACTGGCATATTCTCGACCAAGAAATAACCCACACTAATTTAGAGCCCCTACTCGGCTGTGAGGGCATTGGCGATCGCAAGCTGCTTGATGTGGCCAGCGGCATGGTGCACCCCGACGATATTCGCTTGGTGAAGCGCAATATCATTCGCCATTTCCGCCGCCGAACACCGCGCTTTGAGGCGCGCTATCGCATCAAGCATGCACGAGGACACTGGGTTTGGGTTGAAGATCGTGGCCGCGTGGTGAGCTGGACCGCACAAGGCAAGCCCGAGCGCATGCTGGGTACGCGTCGCGACATCACGCGTGAACGGGAGGCCGAGGAAACGCAGCGCAAGCTCGACTATTTGGCGAACTATGACCGCCTGACACAGCTAACCAACCGCCGTCAATTCCGTAACCGCTTACACGCCGCAATAAATACCGCGCGTGACGCGCAAACCCGCGTAGGCCTAGTGTTCATCAATCTCGATCGTTTCCGCCAGGTCAACGAGTCCCTAGGCTTTGAGGTCGGCGATAGCATTTTGCGCGAAACCGGCCGCCGCCTGACCGAGCTAGGCAGCAAGCTGGATACGTTGGCGCGCATCGGCGGCGATGAGTTCGCGCTGATTTTTCCTGATATCCGCAGCAATGACGACTTAGAGCGCCTCAGTGAAGAGGTCATCGGCAGCCTGCGGGCACCCTTCCGCATCGGTGAGCATGAGCTGCTGCTGGGCGCTTCGGTGGGCATTTGCGAGTTCCCAGAACATGGCCGAGAGCTGGCGATTTTAATTAACCACGCCGATCTCGCCATGCAGCAAGCAAAACGCTTGGGTGGCAACCAATGGCGGCGCTACAGCCCTGACATGCGCAGCGCGACAGTCGAGCAGCTGCACTTAGAGAACAGCTTGCGCAAAGCTATTTTTCGCGATGAATTCGTCGTGCATTATCAGCCGAAACTATCCTTGGCCAGCCAGCGCATCGTGGGCATGGAAGCTCTAGTTCGCTGGCAGCACCCAACACTTGGACTGCTGCATCCGGGGAAATTTATCCCCCTAGCCGAAGAGACCGGCTTGATCTCGGTGATTACCGAGCGCGTGCTAGCTCAAGCCACTAAGCAACTCAAAGCATGGACCGATGCCGGCCTAGGCAAGCTTCATGTCGCCGTGAACATCCCAGCGCAGCAGCTGCACAAAGGCAATCTGATGCAGCTCTTAGAGCAGGCGCTCGATGACAGCGGTCTAAGTGCACGCCAGCTTGAGATTGAGCTGACCGAGTCCTCACTGATGGATGACCCTGATTTAGCCATTAGCCTGTTTAAGCAGATTCGTCGCATGGGCGTGAGCATTGCGCTTGATGACTTTGGCACCGGCTATTCATCACTAAGCCATTTGCGCCGC